>CAMYKJ010000215.1 GCA_947258945.1 uncultured Ectothiorhodospiraceae bacterium | reverse complement strand
GGCGTGCATGGACAATGCCGCGCAGGTCTCCCTTCACCAGGGTAACGCCGGCACTTTCCATGGCAACATCGGTCCCGGTCCCCATGGCAATGCCGACATGTGACTGTGCCAGTGCCGGCGCATCATTGATACCGTCGCCGGCCATTGCAACGATATGTCCCTCCGATTGCAGTTGTTTCACGACATCCGCTTTTTGCTGTGGCAGTACATCGGCCACTACGCGGTCGATACCCAGCGGCCTGGCAACCATTTCGGCCGTGGTTTGATTGTCACCCGTCAGCATGATGATACGGATACCGGCGGCGTGCAGCTCACGGATGGCGTCCTGGGTTGAGTCCTTGAGGGGGTCTGCAATACTGAGCAGCCCGGCCGCCTGGCCGTTGACGGCCATGTACAGGACGGTGTGTCCGGCACTCCTGCCATGCAGGGCCAGTCGTGGCAGGTCGAGCATGTTGATCTGCAGGTATTCGAGCAGCTGGCTGTTCCCCAGGACAACCCACAGGCCATTAACGGACCCGGTCACGCCCCTGCCGGGTATGGAGGTAAATGTTTCAGCCCGATTCGGTGTAATTCCCCGACTGGTTGCGCCGCGCACGATGGCATCGGCCAGCGGGTGTTCGCTGGCCTGTTCCAGGCCGGCCGCCAGTTGGAGGAGCTGATCCTCGCTGTAGCTGCCGGACGCGCTGACAGACATCAGTACCGGTCTGCCCTCGGTCAGCGTACCGGTCTTGTCCACCACGAGGGTGTCGACCTTCTCCAGCGTTTCCAGGGCCTGCGCATTCCTGATCAGCACACCCGTACTTGCGCCCTTGCCGGTGCCTACCATGATCGACATGGGCGTGGCCAGGCCCAGTGCGCAGGGGCAGGCGATGATGAGTACGGCGACGGCGCTGACGGTGGCGTACGCCAGCCGCGGCTCCGGGCCCCACTGGTACCAGGCGCTGAATGCGAGCGCGGCGATCAGCACTACGGCCGGGACAAACCAGGCGGCTACCCTGTCAGCCAGTCGCTGAATCGGCGCGCGCGAACGCTGCGCCTCGCTGACCATGCGTACAATCTGCGCCAGCAGGGTATCGTTGCCGACCCGTTCGGCACGCATCAGCAGACTGCCGTTGCCGTTCACCGTCGCGCCGATCAGCTTTTCACCGGCAGACTTTTCCACCGGCACGGGTTCACCGGACACCATGGATTCATCCACACTGCTGTGGCCCATTGTCACGACGCCGTCCACCGGTACCTTCTCGCCGGGTCGCACCCGCAGGACATCGCCCGCCTGTACCTGTGCCAGCGGAATGTCCTGCTCGCTGCCGTCGGCCCGCACAATGCGGGCGGTGTCGGGTGCTAACCCAAGCAGCAAGCGGATAGCGGCACCGGTTCGGCTGCGCGCGCGCAGCTCCAGGACCTGTCCAAGCAGCACCAGGGCGACGATCACGGCGGCTGCCTCGAAATAGACGGCGACGGTTCCGTCTGCATGCCGCATGGCGGGCGGAAACGCATCGGGTAGCAGCAGCGCAATAACGCTGTAGCCCCAGGCGACCGCCACGCCCAGCCCGATCAGGGTGAACATGTTGAAATTCAGGGTAAACAGCGAGCGCCAGGCGCGCACGAAGAACGGCCAGCCACCCCAGAGCACCACCGGGGTGGCGAGGGCACACTGAATCCACTGGACCGTGCGCATGGATAGAACGGCAGGCAACCAGCCCGGCATCAGGTCAGCCACCATGGCCAGCACAAATACCGGCAGGGCCAGGACTGTACTGACCCGGAAGCGCCGGGTCATGTCGATCAGTTCCGCAGTTTTTTCCTCAACGGCAACGCGCCTGGGCTCCAGGGCCATGCCGCATTTCGGGCAGTCTCCGGGTGTGTCCTGCACGATCTCGGGATGCATGGGACAGGTGTATTCGGTGCGTGTCGGCAGTGCCTGAACAGTCTCGGGCTCGAGTACCATGCCACATTCCGGGCAGGCACCCGGACCCTGTTGCCGCACACCAGGGCACATGGGGCAGATATAATCGAGCCTGTCGGCGCCGGCCGGTGCGGGAGTCGGGTCGGCCGGCTTCAGGTAGTGTTCCGGATCGGCCGCGAATTTCTCCCGGCAACCATGGCAGCAGAAATAATAGTCAACGCCCCCATGGACAGCATGATATTCGCTGTCCGGGGTGACAGTCATACCACAAACCGGATCAGTCAGCGCCGCAGCTGTCACGCTAAGGATTCTCCTGGTTGTGCCCGGTTCCGTGCTGCTTCCAGAGCAGGAACACGGCGGGTATTACCACCAATGTGAGTACTGTAGCACTGATCATGCCGCCGACCATGGGTGCTGCGATACGGCGCATCACTTCCGAGCCGGTACCGCCGCCCAGCATGATGGGTAACAGGCCGGCAATAATGGCCGCAACGGTCATCATGATGGGCCGGACCCGCAACAGTGCACCGTCGATGACTGCAGTGCGTATATCCTCGCTGGTCAGTTCACGCCCGGCACGCCCTGAGCGCGATAAAGCCCACGCCAACGGCCACCGACAGGTTGTAACCAAGCAGGTACAGCAGCCAGAAGCCGCCGACCAGCGCCAGTGGCAGCGTGCCCATGATTATAAGCACTTCGGACAGCTTGCGAAAATTCATGTACAGCAACAGCATGATGATCACCAGGGTGACCGGCACGACCAGTGCCAGCCGTTCCTTGGCGCGTACCATGTACTCGTACTGACCGGACCAGGCAATCGAATAGCCGGCCGGTAAATTGACCTGTTCGCTGACGGCGCGCTGTGCTTCCACCACATAAGAGCCGATATCGCGGCCTTCGATATCGATATAGATCCAGCCATTCAGCCGGGCATTTTCGGTCTTGATCAGTCCGGGGCCGGGGTCGATACGGATATCGGCCACCTCGGCCAGCGGTATGCGTGCGCCGGTCGGTGTCACAATGGGCAGATTGCGGAGTTTTTCCAGCGAGTCACGTACATCGCGCGGGTAGCGGATGTTGATCGGGTAGCGCTCCAGTCCTTCCACCGTTTGCGCCACACGCATTCCACCCAGTGCCGTGCGCACGACTTCATGCAGGTCCGCGATATTGAGTGCGAGGCGCGCAGCGGCCTGGCGATCGATATCCACGGTGACATAGCGTCCGCCGACAACTCGCTCTGAATAGACGGATACAGTGCCGGGAACGTCCTTGAGAACTTCTTCAATGCGTTGGCCGATGGCCTGGATCTCATTCAGGTCAGGGCCGGCGACCTTTGCACCCACTGGCGTCTTGATGCCGGTTGCCTGCATGTCGATGCGGTTCTTGATCGGCATGACCCAGGCGTTGCTCAGGCCGGGAAACTGCACCAGGGCATTCAGTTCCTGTCGCAGTGAATCCGTGGTCACGCCCGGACGCCATTGCTCGCGCGGTTTCAGCTGTATGGTGGTCTCGATCATGGTCAGTGGTGCAGGGTCGGTAGCACTCTCGGCACGGCCGACCTTGCCGAATACACGCTTGACCTCGGGCACGCGAACCCAGTTGTGTCAGTGGCCACAGGCCAACAAGGACCAGCAGTCCGGCGACGGCAAGTACCGTCTTCGGCGCCTTCAGTACCGCCTGGATAAACGGTCGATAGCCGGCAATCAGGATGCGGTTGACCGGGTTCTGTTTCTCGGGCGTGATGTGACCCCGGATGAAATACCCCATCAGCACCGGTACCAGGGTGATCGACAGCAAGGCCGCGCCTGCCATGGCAAAGGTCTTGGTATAGGCCAGCGGTGCAAACAGCCGGCCTTCCTGTGCCTCCAGGGTGAACACCGGCAAAAAACTCAGGGTGATGATCAGCAGCGAGAAGAACAGCGGCGGACCGACCTCCATCGCCGCCTTGCGCATGATCTGCCAGCGGTTGTCATCGGTGACCTCGGTTTGCTCCATGTGTTTGTGCACATTCTCGATCATGACAATGGCCGCATCCACCATGGCACCGATGGCGATGGCGATCCCGCCGAGCGACATGATGTTGGCATTGATGCCCATGCGTTCCATGACGACGAAGGCAATGAGTATGCCGACTGGCAGCGACAGGATGATGACCAGCGCCGAACGCAGGTGGAACAGGAACAGGGCGCAGACCAGCGCCACGACGACAAATTCCTGCAGCAGCTTGCCATTGAGGGTGTCCACGGCGCGTTCAATCAGCACCGAGCGATCATAGGTCTCGATGATCTCCACACCGTCCGGCAGGCCGCTGGCGAGTTCCGCCAGTTTCTGCTTCACGCCCTCGATCGTTTTCAGGGCGTTTTCACCATAACGCATGACGATGACGCCGCCGACGACCTCGCCCTCGCCATCCAGTTCGGCGATGCCGCGCCGCATTTGCGGTCCCAGGCGCAGCTCGGCAACATCGCCCAGCAGGACAGGTGTGCCGCGCTTGTTGACGCCCAGCGGTATATGGCGCAGGTCGTCCAGCTCATCCACATAACCGGTCGCACGCACCATGTACTCGGCCTCGGCCATCTCGATGACCGAGCCGCCGGCCTCCTGGTTGCCGCGCATGATGGCATTTTTGATTTTTGTCAGCGGCGTCTGCAGTTCGTACTTCAGGAACCAGTCCTGCAGGCTGCGCAGTTGTGCCAGGTCGTGCCGGCCGGTCCTGTCGACCAGGGCATATTCATACACCCAGCCGAGCCCCGTGGCATCCGGGCCCAGCTCCGGTCGTGCATCGTCGGGCAGCTTGCTGCTTGCCTGGCTGAGGTATTCCAGTACCCGTGAGCGCGCCCAGTAGGGATCGGTGCCGTCCTCGAAGATGATATAAACAAAGGAATCGCCGAAGAACGAATAGCCGCGCACCGTCACCGCCTTCGGCACCGACAGCATTGCGGTGGTCAGCGGATAGGTGACCTGGTCCTCGACCACCTGCGGGGCCTGTCCGGGGAAGGTCGTCTTGACAATCACCTGTACATCGGACAGGTCCGGAATGGCATCCAGCGGCGTACTTTTTATCGCATAGATCCCCCAGCCCGTCACGATGACGGTAAGCAGGATCACCATGAAGCGATTGGCGAGCGACCAGTCAATGAGTTTCACGATCATGGTTGTGGTTCCTGCTCAAGCTTTGCCGGGCGGCTCATCCGGGTCATGCTGGCCTTGAGGCTGGCCTCGGAGTCGATCAGAAACTGGCCGGATACGACAATATTTTCACCGGGCTCCATGCCTTCCAGTATCTCTACCCATTCACCGCTCTCGATACCGGCCCGGACCGGGCGCGACTCGAAGCGACCTTCACCGCGGGCGATTATGACGCGTTCCTCGCGCCCGGTCCGGATCAGTGCCTCGATCGGTATGGCGACGACATCATCCCTGGGGCCGCCATAAATTTTAATATTGGCGTACATATTGGGTTTGAGTGTTTCATCCGGGTTGGCAAAGCGCAGGCGGGCCTTCAGCGTGCGGGTCTGCGGGTCCAGGCTGGGATAGATGTATTCAACCGTGCCCTCCCAGGTACGGCCTGGCAGGAAGGCAAGTCTGACCTCCGCGGATTGACCGACCTTGACCCAGTCAGCCTGGCGCTCGAAGATCTCCGCGAGCAGCCAGACACTGGACAGATCGGCAAGGCTCATGATGTTGTTGGCCGGTTTTACATACATGCCTTCGCGTACGGACATGGAGGCAACCACGCCATCCTGCGATGCATAGACCGGTATCGTCTGTGCGGGTTTGCGGTCCTTCTCGAGCTGGCTGATCCGGCTGTCCGGAATGCCGAGTGCCTTCAGCCGGCTGCGCGAGGCACGCGAGAGTCCCTGGTTGCCGAGCTTCAGGGCCTGGATGAATTCCTCCTGCGCATTCACCAGATCGGGTGAATACAGGTCAAACAGGCGCTGGCCTTTCGTTACCCGTTCACCCTCGGACTCCACGGCCAGGTTCTCAATCCAGCCCTCGGTGCGCAGGTGAATATGGCTAACCCTGGATTCGTCGTAATCGACGTAGCCCACGGTGTCGATACTGCGCCACAGCCGGGTGCGTTCGGCGACGGCCGTACGCACTCCCAGGTTCTGCACGACCTCGGGGGCAATCGTTACACTGCTGCCATCGCCGCTATCGCCATCGGCGTAAACCGGGACCAGGTCCATCCCCATCGGGGATTTGCCCGGCTTGTCACGCCGGTAGTTGGCGTCCATGGGTGCGACCCAGTAGAGGATTTCCCGCTCACCGTTCTTCGCCGATGTAGCGGATAAGGGTGACAGCAGGGTAACAAGCAGTCCGCTGACGATCATTTGCCTGATGCTTTGTTTGTTCATCGGGGTTCTCCGGCAAGGTAGAGCAGGCTGGCCTGTGCACTGGCGCGGTCCACGCGCACCCGCAGCTCCTCCAGACGTACATCAAGGTCGGTAATGCGTGCACGCATCAGGGTGGTGAATTCGGTGACACCGCTCTGGTAGGCATTCAGGGATGCCTGCGCGTTGGCGGCTGATGTGCGCAACAATTGCGACTCATACAGTGCTGCACGCTCGCCCAGGCGTTGCCAGTTGGCATAGTCGGTAGCCAGCATCTGCTGCAACTCGCGAAGTTTGTCGTCACGGGCCAGTTGTGCCGATTCGGCGAGCCGGATGCTGGCGGACAGGCGCCTGTCCTGGCGTTGTTTCGGAAACAGCGGCAGGTCCACGGTGAGCATGGCGGCCATCATGTCTGCACGGTCGTCGCCGCCCGGGTTGTCACCGAACCGCTTGCGGTATTCCAGCCCGGCGCTCCAGCCCGGCTTGTACTGTTCGCGGGCAATGCGGATTTTGCGGTTGCTGGCCTCGAGTTTTGCCGTCTCGAGAAGGATAACCGGGTGTTCCGGGAGTGCCGCCTCGATCGCTGTCCTGGCGGGCAGGGCGGGTAATTCCGGGAAATCCCCGGCCAGCGGCAATGATGCGGCATCACCAATCCATTTCATGAGCGCCGCACGGCCCTTGTCGGCCTCGTTGCGGATGCGGGTGGTGCGGTCATCCAGCCTTGAGAGTTCCAGTGATGCGCGCAATACATCCTGCTGGCTGACGCGGCCGGTTGCATAATGTGCCCGGGTAATGTCGACCAGCTGCGCAAACAGCTCGCGGGTCTCGTTGACGACCTGCTCGGCCTGCAACTGGTAGTAGAGTTC
>CAMYKJ010000214.1 GCA_947258945.1 uncultured Ectothiorhodospiraceae bacterium | reverse complement strand
AATGCGCGCCACTTGGTGTATTGCGCTTCGGCAGAACCGGTGAGTTCGTGGGTCTCGCCCTCCACCTCGACCACCATCGGGCGGGCCTCGGAGGAGAAGGATTCGTCCAGTTCGGTAATGGCATCGCGGTGGATGCCGGTTTCCGACGACTTGTCGAAACCGGTCTTGATGGCATACACGCCGCCCACCACCATGACATCGCGCAGCACACTGGAACCGGCATTGTTGCCGTTGTTCGAGGACTCGACGGCGATGGCGCCAAGAATGGCTGCTGCGCCCAGCAGCTTGCGCTGCCACGCCTCGCGCTCCAGTTTACGCAGGGCGGCAGCTTCTTCGCTGCGTGCCTTGCGCCACTCCGTATAGGGCGACTCCATTTGCCGGGTGAAATTGTCGAAATGACCGTTGAGGGTATCGATCAGCAGAAAGTCCCGGTCGCGTATCGCCTGTACGCGTCGGTACATGGGATCATCGGCAGCCGGCAGGTGTACGACCTTGTACTTGTCCCTGTCTGCTTCCAGGTAACCGGCGAAGGCCTCCGGCGCCAGGTCCGCCGCAAAGCGCAGGGCGGCAACACGGCGGATCGCCGTGGTTTCTGCCGTATCAAGCTTCGCGCGAAACTCGGCCAGGTCATTGGCAATGGTGTTGTAAAGCGGCTGGAATACGTCCGTGCCGTTCTGGTCGCGGTTCGTGTATTGCGCGTACTCGATTTCCTCCCGGTAGGTACGCCTGAACCACTGGCGTCCGGTCGCGTCCAGCGCCGTTATCTGCAGGGCCAGCTGTTCGCCATCGGATTCCAGGATGGTACCGCGCACCAGCAGTTCGCTGCCCGTGGTGTCACGCGGTACCAGGCGCACCGCGCCCCAGTGACCGGTACTTTCCATGGTGGTGCGCAGCTGTTCCGGCAGGTAACGGGCTTCGGCCTCGCGGATGTCCATGGACAGCCCCATGGCCTTGTCCTCGTCTTCCGGTAGTTCACCCGGATCGAACAACTCTACCCAGACATCCAGCAGCTGTTCGTCGGGCAGCTCGGTGACGGCCTTGTTCAGGGGCGTCCCGGCATCGACAGTGCGTGCCGGTCCAAACGTGCTGCAACCGTGCAGCAGTGCGAACAGCAACAACAGCGGTATCAGGTAGACAGGTCTCGTAGCCATAGTCATGTTCAACGTGTACCTTGCTTGTACTTGCGGTATTCCTCCCAGAGCTTCTTTTTCAGCTCGGGATCGGTCTCTTTCTCGGCAGCCTCCCGCAGCTGCCGCGCCACCACGTCATCATCACTGCCGTCCGGGATATCCGGCGGTACTCCCCGCCTGCCGCCCTGGCGCTGTGCGCCGGTGCCCGCTCCCTCGCCCTGGCTGGCGTCAGCGCCACTGTCACCCTCGGCTTCCGCCCCGTCTTCACCGTCTTCACCTTCTGCACCGTCCAGGCCTTCAGCCGTGCCGGCATCGCCCGCTCCGCCACCCCCGGCGGCATCTGTCATGGGCGCAGCTGCCCTGACGCGATCCTGCTCGCGCAGCAGCATTTCATCAAACTCACCGAGGCCGCTGAGCAGTTCTGCATCGAGGGAAGCGATCTGTTCATCGGTGGTTTGTTCCCCCGCCTGGTCGATCGCTGCCGGTGCAAGCATTGGCGGTGGCATCGACGGACAACCCAGGCCGGAAGGTGCCGGCAGTCCTGCAGCGGCCAGTGCCACGCAATCCTCGGCCACCTGGCGGTGCAGGCGGGCGACATAGGCGGCGTAGTCAGCGGCTTCCCTGCCGTTTAAACTGCCGCGCTGCCGCCGGTCGTGAAAATCCTGCTCGGCCGCCACCAGGGCCGCATGATCGATGCGCAAGCGTTCGAGCAGCTGCTCGTCATCGGCCGCCGCCCCGCAGGTTGCCAGCAACAGCCCTGCCGTTATCAAAAACCTGCCATGCTTCATAGCATTACCCGCCTGCCTGGAATGCCTGTAAGCATCTTAGTACGCATGGCGGGAGTATAGGAGACAAAATCCGCATTTTTACAAAAGTCCATAAATACCCTGTTTGCCCGGGATGGCCTCTAACCGATCGATTTCTGGCTGTTTTTCGGGTTTATGCTGTTATGACCGCTGAATTCGCAAACCGGCTCAATTGAAAATTGCCCCGGCTGGACCCGTATGACCGGTAGTTCTGGCGCAAGCCATGAAAGGTCTGTACTTCCTTATCCTTATTTTCTTAACATACATCGAATCTGCAAACCTTGCCCGGCCAGGAGGCCAGCCAATGTCGGTACCTGCAAGTGTCACCCGCTACGAACCCGGGGTGGTCATCCCTGTCTTGCTTGGCGTCACGGCCCTGGCAATATTTATCAATCACGATGTTTCGAACCGCCAGGCACTGCTGCTGCTGATCGGCAGCGGTCTGGGTTTCAGCCTGTTCCATGCCGCCTTTGGATTTGCCGGCGGCTGGCGGCGCTTTGTACGTGAGCGACGCAGTGCGGCGATCCGCGCCCAGCTGCTGCTGGCAGCCCTGATATCGCTGGCCTTTTTTCCGCTGCTGACGGGCGTGGTACCCGGCTTATCACTGCACGGCGCCTATGCCCCGGCGGGGCTGTCTGTGCTGGTCGGCGCTTTTCTGTTCGGCATCGGCATGCAGCTGGGTGGCGGCTGCGGTTCAGGCACGCTGTACACCGTCGGTGGCGGGCACATCAAGATGCTG
>CAMYKJ010000213.1 GCA_947258945.1 uncultured Ectothiorhodospiraceae bacterium | reverse complement strand
TCCTGTTACTCCGTGCGTCGATCCGGTTTACTGTCCCAGCCGCAATGTTTCGATCAGCAGCTGTTTTGAAGTATTGGCGACCTCGACGTTGCTCTGGTAGGAACGCGAGGCGGAAATCATGTTGGCCATTTCCTCGACCATGTTCACGTTCGAGGTATAGATATATCCGTCGCTGTCCGCCTCCGGGTGCGCCGGACTGTATTGCTTGTTGATCGGTGCCTGGCTTTCCACCACGCCGTTGACCTCGACCGGCACGGTGGCGTGGTTGCTGTTCATGGCCTGCATCACCGCGGAGAACACCGGCTGCCGCGCTCGGTAGGCGCCGTCCTCCGTACCGCTGACGACCTCGGCATTGGCCATGTTGCTGGCCACGGTATTCAGACGCACGGTCTGTGCACTCATACCGGAACCCGCCACGTTGAAGATATTGAACAAGCCCATGTTCACTCACCCTTGATGGCCGTCATCAGGCCGCTGATCTTCCCGCTCAGGAAACGCAGCGTGGTCTGGTAACGCACGGCATTTTCCGAGAACTTCGATTTTTCAATCTGAGTATCGACCGTATTGCCGTCCAGCGACGACTGGCCGGGCACGCGGTACAGCGTGCTCGTGGCTCCGCCGGCGTTTGCATGACCGATATGGGACGCATGGGTCGACTTCATGGCCGTTGCCGACTGCGCATTATCAAGCGCATGCCGGAAGTCCAGGTCACGCGCCTTGTAGTTGGGCGTATCCGCGTTCGCGAGATTGGAGGCAATAAGCTCGCCGCGCCGGGCACGCAACTGCAGGGCCTCGGCATGTACTCCGAACACACGGTCGATACTGGTTGGCATGTGGTCCCTCACAATAATTTCTTCCCGACCACACTGTAGCAAGCGGCGTGCCAACACAGACGATGGAGTTCATACCCCCGTGACCAGGATGCAATGGGCTGACTCCGTACCTTATATACCCGCGGGGCCGTTCGGTCCGGCGGCAGTGAACGGGGCACTGCGGCAGGACTGCCGGGCGGCAATCCACTGCACCTCAGCGGCAAACTGTGGCCGGTCGTTGCCGGCCCGGCTGCGGAATCGGGCACAACTGCCGGACATTACGGCGGCAATCATGCGTTTCTGTGAGCGTGACGGCGATCAACCGTACCGGGTATCGAATATGGCATGCTAATTGCTGTACCTATATCAGCAAACGGAATGCAATCCATCACGACACGGAGTCACACATGAACAACAGGTACATCGCTTGCGTAATGTTCGCCACACTGCTTCTGCTTGCCGGCCCGGCAACCGCGGGTGACCTGCAGGAGCATCGCTCGATACAGGTGACGGCCGAGACATTCATCGCCGGCGTGGTGCACTCCAGTCACGGGGCAGAACCATCGGTCACCGCCGGTTCGCTGGACTCGCGCCTGCGCCTGGCACGCTGCGACACAGCGCTGGAAGCGTTCCAGCCAAGCGGCAGCCGCATGCTGGGGAATACCACGGTGGGTGTTCGCTGCACCGGCAGTAGCACATGGACATTGTACGTACCCGTCAGCGTCAGCCTGTTCGGTGACGTGGTGGTCGCGGCCCGTCCGCTGCCGCGCAGCCACCTGCTGACAGCGGCCGATCTCAAGCTGGCGCGACGCGACCTTGCGCCGCTGCATGCCGGCTATTACAGCCACATCGATCAACTGGTCGGCAAGCAGGCCGGACGCAACATTGCCGTCGATACCACCGTTTCATCGCTGCTGGTGAAAGAGCCGCTGGCCGTACGACGCGGCCAGCGCGTCAGCCTGGTGGCCGCCGTCGGCGGACTCGAGGTGCGCATGACGGGCGAGGCGATGTCGGACGGTACAGCGGGCGAGCGCATCAAGGTACGCAACCTGCGCTCAAAGCGCATCATTGACGGGATCGTCAAGTCTGGCACGACCATACAGGTCGCTATGTAGCCATTCACAAGGGACTGAAAAGAAGGGATACGGAACATGTCTATCGATACACGCTTCACCCCGGCGATCCGCAACGCCTTGCTGGAGAAAATGCAGGACCTCAGCGGCAGGTATGCACCGGACGGCGACAACCACATTGCCGACGAGCAGGCAAGCGGCCGCCAGGCAGGCACGGACAGCGTCAGCCTGTCCGCCGATGCCCTGCGCGTGCACGCCGCGGTCAGCATGACGGCAGGACAGGATGTATTCGATATCGAACGCGTCTCGGATATCAGGCAGGCCCTGGCGACCGGTACCTACCGCATCGACCCGGAACGCCTTGCCGAGAAGTTCCACCGCTTCAACACCAACCTGTAAGGGGAGACAGACCATGACGATCACACCCGACGCCTGCCAGTTCAGCATGAGCATGCTGCTGAAACAGGAAACCGCCCTGACACAGCAGTTGTCCGAATTGCTGGACAATGAATATGCAGCCATCACGGACAAGGACTTTACGTCGTTCGAACAGATTATCACCGGGAAGGCGCTGACCGTTGAACAGCTGGACCTGCTGGAGCAGGAAAGAATTGCACTGATCGAGTCGGCCGGCCACAAACCGGACCCTGACAATTTCCTGTATTTCCTGCAGTGGTGCGACCCGGCACAGCATATTACGCCGCACTGGGAACAGCTGTTGACGCTGGCCGGCAAATGCCGTGACCAGAACCTCAGAAACCATCACCTGATCGAATTGTGCAGCCAGCATACACGCGAAA
>CAMYKJ010000212.1 GCA_947258945.1 uncultured Ectothiorhodospiraceae bacterium | reverse complement strand
GACCCAGCCGACGCTTGGCTTTCAGCGCGTCCTGCAGCGGGCCGTCTTCCATGTACAGTCCTCGGACAAGAACGAGGTGACCGGCGCCAACGTGCTGGTTGCCATCTTCAGTGAGCAGGAATCACAGGCCGTCTATTTCCTGAACAAGCTGGATATCACCCGGCTGGACGTCATCAACTATATCTCCCACGGTATTTCCAAGGTCAACGATCAGCCGGAGGAGAATCTCGAGGGCGGCAGCGAGCCCGATGCGCCGGACACCACGGCCAAACAGCCGCTGGAGACGTTTGCAACCAATCTCAACGAACAGGCCGCGCAGGGCAAGATCGATCCGCTCATCGGCCGGCGCGCCGAGATCCAGCGCACGGTGCAGATCCTGTGCCGCCGTCGCAAGAACAACCCGCTGTTCGTCGGTGAAGCCGGCGTCGGCAAGACTGCGCTCGCGGAAGGTCTGGCGAAAATGATCGTCGATGGCGAGGTTCCCGACGTCCTGCTCAACTGCACCATTTACTCGCTCGATCTGGGATCACTGGTGGCCGGCACCAAGTATCGCGGTGATTTCGAGAAGCGCTTCAAGGCTGTCCTCGGGCAACTGAAAAATGAAGCGGGCGCCATCCTGTTCATCGACGAGATCCACACCATGATCGGTGCCGGTGCGGCTTCCGGCGGCGTGATGGACGCGTCCAACCTGATCAAGCCGATGCTGGCCTCGGGTGAGCTGAAATGCATCGGCTCGACCACGTTCCAGGAATATCGAGGCATTTTCGAAAAAGACCATGCCCTGTCCCGCCGCTTCCAGAAGGTCGATATCAACGAGCCGACCGTGGAAGAAACCATCACCATCCTGAAAGGGCTGAAACCCCGCTTCGAGGAACACCACAAGGTCAAGTATTCAGCGCACGCGCTGCGCATGGCGGCCGAACTCGCTGAACGCTATATCAATGACCGCCATCTTCCGGACAAGGCGATAGACGTGATCGACGAGGCCGGTGCAGGGCAGAAGCTCCGGCCACCCTCGCGGCGCAAGAAAACCGTTGGTGTCGCGGAAATCGAGCATGTCATTGCGCAGATGGCGAGAATCCCGGAGAAATCGGTGTCCGCCTCCGACAAGGAGAGCCTGCGGACGCTCGAGCGTGACCTGAAGATGGTGGTATACGGCCAGGACGAGGCGATCGATACGTCCATCAAGATGTCGCGTTCCGGACTCGGCAGCGAGGCCAGGCCAATCGGTTCATTCCTGTTTGCCGGCCCGACCGGTGTTGGCAAGACCGAGGTAACACGCCAGCTGGCCCGCATTCTCGGCGTCGAACTGGTCCGCTTCGACATGTCCGAGTACATGGAACGGCATACCGTCTCCCGCCTGATCGGCGCACCGCCCGGTTACGTCGGCTATGACCAGGGTGGCCTGCTGACGGAGGCCATCAACAAGTCGCCCCATGTGGTCCTGCTGCTGGACGAAATCGAAAAGGCGCACCCGGATGTCTTCAACCTGCTGTTGCAGGTGATGGATCATGGCACGCTGACAGACAACAACGGACGCAAGGCGGATTTTCGCAATGTCATTGTGGTGATGACCACCAATGCGGGCGCCCATGAAATGAGCCGGCCATCCATCGGCTTCCGTAACCAGGACCATTCGTCCGATGCCATGGAAGCCATCAAAAAACTGTTTACACCGGAGTTCAGGAACCGCCTGGATGCCATCGTGCAGTTCAATTCACTCGATCCCACGGTCATCGTACAGGTCGTCGACAAATTCATCTTCGAACTGGAGGCGCAGCTGCAGGAGCAGCAGGTCACCCTCGAGGTGCTCGAGTCGGCCCGCCTGTGGCTGGCCGAACACGGCTATGATCCGAAGATGGGTGCCCGGCCGATGGCGCGTCTGATCCAGCAGCACATCAAGAAGCCGCTGGCGGAAGAATTGCTGTTTGGCCGGCTCGTCAAGGGTGGCCACCTCGTTATCAGTGTCGATGGCGACCAGCTTGCCTTTGATATCAAGGGCAAGGAAGTACCGGTGTCGTAGGAGCGCCTTGCAGGCGCGATTACAGACCGCCTCACGCAAAAAGCCGCCAGGGCGCAAAGAAAAACACAGCCACAGAGCGCACAGAGGATAGATATCCCAGAAAATAATTTCATCAAGCACAGCCGAGCGAGGAATTAATGTAGGAGCGCCTTGCAGGCGCGAATTGAATACGCTGCGTGATATCGGTCCTGCAAAGCGTTCCTACCCCAATAGAAACAGCTGCAGGCGAGTCCTAGCGTGCGCGATAGGTGATGCGACCCTTGCTCAGGTCATAGGGGGTGAGCTCGACGGTGACCTTGTCGCCCCTGAGGATGCGGATGTAATGCTTGCGCATCTTGCCGGAAATGTGGGCGGGGTCTCGATGACCGTCCCTTCCATTTCAATATGATCTTCTTTCGCCATGATATTCCTGGACTGACTGAATCAGCGGCGCATTATACCTGAAAATCCGCGCTGTCAAATGCCGGGCAATGTACAGCCCGGCACCGGGTTCAGCCGTCACCGGGATCCAGCACCCAGGGCATGTTGTCTGACTGCCAGGTTTCCTTCTCCAGCAGACGCGTGAATTCGCGCCGCGGGAGCATAATTGCGCCGAGGCTTTCCAGGTGACCGGTATGCACCTGGCAATCGATCAGCCGGTAGTTCCGGCGCTGCAGCTGGCGGACCAGCGTGACAAAGCCGACTTTCGATGCATCGGCCACGCGCGTGAACATGGACTCGCCGAAAAACACCCGCCCCATTGCCACCCCGTACAGCCCGCCAACGAGACGGCCCTGCTGCCAGCATTCGACCGAGTGCGCATGCCCCAGTTTGTGCATCCGGATATAGGCGGCCTGCATTTCGGGCGTGATCCAGGTGCCGGCCTGCCCGGCGCGCGGCGCGGCACATTCCCTGATGACCTGTTCGAATGCCGTATCGAGCGTAACGGTGAAGTGCCGCCGGCGCAGGGTCCTGGCCAGGCTGCGCGAGATATGCAACTGCCCGGGGAACAGCACCAGTCGTGGATCAGGCGACCACCACAGGATCGGCTGGTCCGGCCCGTACCAGGGAAAGATGCCGTTGCGGTAGGCATACAGCAGGCGCTCGGGTTCCAGGTCGCCGCCGACGGCCAGCAGGCCGTCCGGCTCGACCAGTGCAAGCTCGACATCCGGAAAGTAGATGTCCGGGCTGTCCGGATCGATCCAGTAGGGAGCGGTTCCCTGGTTCTGCGCCATCTCGCGTTTACCTGTCCTTCATGCGCCGTCAGTTGTCGCTGCCCTGCCGGAACGGCGAGGTCAGCTGCAGATCATCATGATAATCGACCATCAGCTCGTGTTCCTGCAGCAGGTAGTGCCGGATGGCCTCGCGGAAGCGTTCATCCCTGATCCAGTGCGCCGACCAGGTATAGGTCGGCAGAAAACCGCGGCTGATCTTGTGTTCGCCCTGCGCGCCGGGCTCGAACAACCGCAGGCCATGGCGAATGCAGTAGTCGATACCCTGGTAGTAACAGGTCTCGAAATGCAGGCTGTGCCAGTCCTCGCGACAACCCCAGTGGCGCCCGTAGAGTGCATCTGTACCGCGCAGCATGATGGCGCCTGCCACCGGTTCAGCCGATTTCATGGCGAATACCAGCACCACCTGGTCGCCCATGGTGCGGCTGATTTCGCGAAAAAAACCGGGTGTCAGGGTCGGCACGCCCCATTTGCGGTCGAAAGTGGATCGGTAGAAGCCATGCATCACCTCCCAGTCCGCATTCGACATGTCCCCACCATGCAGGCAGCGCAACCGGATACCGGCCTCGGCGACCCGGCGTCGCTCGCGACGGATCTTCTTGCGCTTGCGTGAACTGAGTGCAGTGAGGAATTCATCGAACGAACCGTAGCCCGCATTGTGCCAGTGAAAATGACAGGCGGTGCGGCGCAGGTGGTCGAAATCCAGCAGTCTTTCGGTATCGGCGGGACAGGTGAACAGCCAGTGCAGGGATGAACAGCCGCATTCATCCGCCACGGCCAGTGCCGCCTCGACCAGGTGTCGTGTGACCGTCTGCCGGTCCGCCCGTGGATCGACCAGCAGTCGCTGGCCCGTGACCGGGGTAAACGGTCGGCCCAGGCCCAGTCGAACACGAATTCGCCGTACGAGTTGTCCTTCTGGTAGAGCGGTGCTAGTCCGCACAGCCGGCCATTATCGTCATGGACCGCGATGTGGCGGGGCAACCAGCCATGTGCCTCGCCGACACAGTTGTTGCGTTCCAGTGCAGCGAGGAATTCGTGACGCGTAAAGGGGTGGTCGGTACCGGCAACCCGGTTCCAGTCAGCGGCCGGAACGGACGTGATATCGCTGACGACGGATGACTGCAAGGTCGTAGCCTGCCTCAGGTATGAGGCAGGAGCGCCGCACACCGCTCAATCCGCGGTGTCGTGTGCCAGATTGTCAAGATAGGCCTCTGCATCCAGCGCGGCCATGCAGCCGGTACCGGCGGAGGTGACGGCTTGGCGATAGACATGGTCGCTCACGTCGCCGGCGGCGAACACGCCAGCGACGCTGGTCGAGGTCGCCATACCCTCGAGTCCGCTCTTCACCTGGATATAGCCGCCGTTCATGGTCAGCTGGCCGTCGAAAATCTGCGTGTTCGGCTTGTGGCCAATAGCGATGAAGACGCCGTGCACATCAATATCGCGCAGTGCATCATCCTTGACGCTACGGATGCGAATACCGGTCACGCCGCTGTCGTCGCCGATCACCTCGTCGAGCACACTGTCCCAGGCAATGGTCACAACGCCTTCCTTTTCCTTGCTGAACAGGCGGTCCTGCAGGATCTTTTCCGCGCGCAGCTGGTCGCGGCGATGGACCAGCGTGACATGTGAGGCGATATTGGCGAGATACAGTGCTTCCTCGACCGCGGTATTGCCGCCACCGATCACTGCCACGGCCTGTTGCTTGTAGAAAAAGCCGTCACAGGTCGCGCAGGCGGATACACCCTTGCCCTTGAAGGCCTCTTCGGACGGCAGGCCCAGATACATCGCCGAGGCCCCGGTCGCGATGACCAGGGCGTCACAGGTGTAGACACCGGAGTCGCCCTCCAGCCGGAAGGGGCGCTGTTTCAGATCGACGCTGTGTATGTGATCGAACACGATCTCGGTATGGAAGCGTTCGGCATGCTTGCGCATGTCCTCCATCAGCACAGGCCCCTGCATGTCCTCGAGGCCGCCTGGCCAGTTTTCCACCTCGGTCGTGGTCATCAGCTGGCCGCCCTGTTCGAGGCCCGTTATCAGCACAGGCTCCAGGTTGGCGCGCGCCGCATACACCGCGGCGGTATAACCGGCAGGACCGGAACCCAGTATCAGAAGACGGCAGTGCCTGGTATCGCTCATGTATAATGACTCCGGTTTACTTTACGTATATCACTGGCTGATGCGCGGGGAACCTTCAGATTACCACTTACCGACAGACCATCACGCGAAATGTTCCACCCGCCGGCAGCCGCGGGCCAACGGCCCTGCGCATGTTACGGAACTTCACTAAAGCGGTAAAGCTGGCGTGAAGATCGGCATACCGCGGGAAGTCAAGCCGCAGGAAGGCCGCGTGGCGCTGTTGCCGGCCGCCTGCGAGACACTGGTCCGGGGCGGCCATACTGTGGTCGTCGAGCAGGGTGCGGGCGTGCTGTCAGGTTATACGGATGCGCAGTACACGGCGGCCGGTGCCACCATTGTCGCCGATGCAGCCACAACCTACGGGGAGTCCAACCTGATCGTCAAGGTCAAGGAACCGGTTGCATCCGACCTGGCACTGCTGCGCGAAGATCACACACTGTTTTCCTTTCTGCATCTTGCACCGGATCCCGAACTCACCGCCAGGCTGCAGTCCATTGGCCTGACGGCTATCGGCTTCGAAACGGTGGCCACGGCTAGCGGCGATCTGCCGTTGCTGGCGCCGATGAGTGACATTGCCGGGCGTATCGCCACCCAGGTCGGTACTCACCTGCTGCACCGGCCACAGGGGGGCAAGGGCATATTACTGGGTGGCCTGCCCGGTACCCGGCGTGGCCGCGTGCTGGTCATTGGTGCGGGCCATGCCGGTGGCAACGCCGCAGCCATGGCAGCGGCCATCGGTGCCGATGTCACCGTGTTTGATGTGCGCCGCGAACGCCTTACCGACATGCGCCAGGTGGGGCCGAACATCACCACCCTGTATCCCTATCCGGACAGCATCGCAAAGAAAGTGGCACATGCGGACCTGCTGATTGCGGCGGCCCTGCGCCCCGGCAGCCTGTCGCCACACATTGTTACACGCGACATGGTCGAGAGCATGCAGCCGGGAAGCGTGATCGTGGATATTTCAGTCGATCAGGGTGGCTGTGTGGAAACCACCCGGCCAACGACGTATGACCAGCCGACGTACGTGGAGCTGGACGTCGTACATTTCTGTGTCACCAATATGCCGGGCGCGGTACCGCGCACGGCCTCGCAGGCCCTGTCCGCCGCGCTATTACCCTGCGTCGAGCGACTGGCCCGGCCGAACTGGCGCGAGGATCGTCCGCTGCTGCAGGCGATCAATGTGCAGGGCGTAACGGAAAAAACATCACCCACCAGGTCTCGCATGGCCTGCGCGAAGGCGCATTGCTCATTCTCGGCGCCATGGCGATCTTCCTGGTGGTTTCGCTGGTCAGTTACCATCCGGCCGATCCCGGCTGGTCAAACAGCGGCGAAGTGGCCCGTATCAGCAATGCCGGCGGCATCATCGGTGCCTGGCTGGCCGATATTCTTCTCTACCTGTTCGGCTACCTGGCCTACCTGTTGCCGATCATGGTCGGCTACAGCGGCTGGCTGGTCTATCGCGGTCACACACCCATGGGTGGTATCGACCTGCATGTGCTGGCGGTGCGCTGGTCCGGCTTTCTGCTGACGGTCGGTGCCGGCTGTGGCCTGGCCTCGATGGAACCCGGCGTCAGCAACCATTTCCTACCGGCCGGCGCCGGCGGCGTGCTCGGCAGCGTTACCTGGAACAGCCTGGCGGATGTCGTCAGTCCGGTCGGTGCAAGCCTGTTCCTGCTGGCCCTGTTCCTCACCGGCGTGACGCTGTTTACCGGCATCTCCTGGCTGGTGGTGATGGACTTCGTCGGCAAGTACACGCTGATCGTGTACGACTATCTGTACGAGCTGGCCAGCGCGATTCCCGAACAGCTTGCCGTGCGCAGGGCTCGCAGCGAGCGCGAGGAGGTCATCAAGGCCAGCCAGCAGAAGATCGCCAAACGCAAACCGGTGCGCATCGAACCGATCATCAACAAGACGAAAACCAGTGACCGCAAGGAGCGCGAGCGGCAGGTACCCCTGTTCGACCCACCGGCCGATTCCGAGCTGCCGCCGCTGGCACTGCTCGACGAACCGCGACCGCAAAATGCCGGTTATTCCGAGTCTTCACTCGAGGCCATGTCGCGCCTGGTCGAGATGAAACTGCTGGATTTCAACATCGAGGTCGAGGTCGTCGCAGTCAATCCGGGCCCGGTGATCACCCGCTTCGAGCTGGATCTCGGCCCGGGCGTCAAGGTCAGCCAGATCTCCAATCTTGCCAAGGACATCGCCCGCGCACTGTCCGCCATCAGCGTACGCGTGGTCGAGGTGATA
>CAMYKJ010000211.1 GCA_947258945.1 uncultured Ectothiorhodospiraceae bacterium | reverse complement strand
GCGAGCATCAGCTCATCCCGAAGGCGCAGCCCGAAGAGACCGAAGCCTACCGGGCGCCGCGGCGCAAGCATTCTGCCGCCGCACACCGGAAACGCACCCGTGGCAGGAAAATCCACACACAACACACCGGCCTGCCACCGCGCACGACGCGCTGAATAATTGCACGTCACTCCAGCGGGAAACCGGGTGTTCCCAGCAATTTCCCGGCATGCAGCACGACCAGTGAATAGGGTGTCCCCTGTGCCTTCGCGGCCAGCCACGGTCGTACAATGATGAACAGTTCAGGCCGCTCCGCCAGGGTCGGCAGGGGCAGTCGCAGGTAGTCGCCTTCCCTGTTGAGCGTGACCAGCTCGTCTCCGTCTGCCAGCGGACTGATTTCGAGCCGGTTCCAGTCGATCCGGACACCGGCCGCCATGTCCCGGGCAATGGCTGATGCGAGTGCGTTCAGTTCCCCGGCGGCACGTGCGCAGACATCCCGCTTGCGGCCGAGGTTGTCCATGTTCCGAAACTGGAACTGCAGGCCGTCCGCGGTTTCGCACACGGGACCTGCGCCCTGGCTGAAACTCCAGCGCGTGTGGCCTGAACGCTCCGGCGCCGGGGCAGCCACGGCAATGTCAGGATTATCCAGCAGGTCTTCGCAGCGATTCAGATTACAGAACTGTTCAATGACGCGTTGTTCGAAGGCCGCCTGGTCATTCATGCGCGGACTGCTGACTGCCACCATGCGCCCGTCAATGGCCAGGTAGAGGCTGTTCCCGGCGCCGATGCTGACCTTGATCGGCGTGGTCATTGTGATGGACTCGGCCAGCGTCGCGTAGTCCGCTGCCAGGTCCTTTACGGCCGCTGACCAGCGCCACAATCCCGGTTTCTTCGCCTTGTGCCGCATGTCGCGGCGCGCCCGTTCGGCCTCCTCGTCATAGATCGCGGCCAGCTCGGAGAGCGCAATGCGGGCCAGGTCGACGCGCAACATGACATGCTCATCGGCAACCGCCATGGCCAGGGCGTTGAGGCGGGTGGTCGGTGTGGCAAGAGCAGATTGCAGTAGAAGCGCCATGACGATCAGCGCAACACCGGGTACTAGCCAAACCAGTCGAAATCGGTCCATATGAACAGTATACGACTCCGGCCGCAATTAGCAGCAGGCGCGCATTTCACGAGTTTGAAATAATACGTTTGAGAGCGTTCCCCGCCACCGTTGGAAGGTGTGTGCAGGCAGTAATAATATTTTGTCGTCCCCCGCCTCCGCCTCCGCGGGGACGGGAATGACGCACACACTGGTCACGCTTATAAAGCGCTTCTGTCCCAATAGAAACACATGCAGGAGCGGATGTTGTCCGCGATATTTTCGAGGGTGAGCAATTTGCGCTAGAGTAGCGACTCTGCGGCGGGCGATTTATCTGCAGGTGCGGGGCTGCCCGCGAAGACTACTCAGCGTAGCTGATACTTGCGAGCCCCTCGCGACATGGAAAGGACTCGTGACATGTGTCTGCCGGTACTAATCAGCACGTGGCGTTCGGCGTCATCGTAGACACGCTGCCGGTCGCAATTATTGGGATTACCGGAGGAGAGGCATATATCCTCGACAAATACCTTCAGGCAGGCCGGTAACTCTGCGTCACTGCACCCGAGGCAGCCATCCTGGGCCGGATCGCAGGCCTGGGCCATGCCCGAAAGCAGCAGCAGGCACAGGAGTAATCCACGTATACACCCAACGAATGTAAAGCCCATGATATGTCCTCAAATTCATGTTTGCTGCCCGTCAGCCTGTGAGACAGCACCTTCTACCTATAAGACAGCACCTTCTACTTATAAGTCTAGACCCTACCATCGGCTGCTTTGCGGAAAAGTACAGAAATTCGAGGATTTGCCTGCAGGCCTTGCTGAGCGCCTTTGAGTTTATGTATCAATCAGTTAGCTGGAAGAACATCCCGGCCTGACGCGATGGAGAAGCACGGCCTGGTTCAGTTTCTTTTTAAACTGCTGCTGCGCCGGCCGCGCCTGTCCGAATATGTCATGCGCCTTGTAGAACTCCAGGATTTTCACGTTGCGGATATCGGGCTTGATATAGACCGTGGGTTTCTGATGTTTAAGCTTCTCGACCAGGATGTTCCTGCTCATGACGGTAAAGCTCTGCAGCAGTACACCCATCGAGGACAGTGATGTGTCGGCTTCCTGATCGTGGCTGCCACTGACGTCGATGGCAATGACAATATCGCACTCATCCTGCACGCGGTCATAGGGCAGGGGATTGGCCACGCCGCCATCGACCAGCGAGTAACCGTTCACCGCCACCGGCGGGAAAACACCGGGCACCGCCATGCTTGCCTGGATGGCCGGGAGCAGGGCCCCGGATTCCATGATGACCTCACGGCCGGTCATGAGATCGGCCGTGATCACCTTCAATGGAATCTTCAGGCCGCGAAAGTTTCCGGTTGGCAGCACCTCGCCCAGCCAGGTGATGAAATCGGTGCTGTCGAGCAGTCCGCCACCGGCAAAGGCGGGATCGATGAAATCCAGCCAGCGGATCGACTTCGGCAGCGAGAACAGCCTGTCATCGTCCTGGTCGGCGAAGAACTGCTCGACCTGTGCCCGGATCTGTTTGCCTGTAAGCCCCGCGGCATAGGCCGCACCGATAATCGCACCGATGCTGGTGCCGGCAATGACATGCGGGCGAATGCCGAGCTCATCC
>CAMYKJ010000210.1 GCA_947258945.1 uncultured Ectothiorhodospiraceae bacterium | reverse complement strand
CTCGATCGGGAAGCTGGTCCCCTCGTTCCACTTGGCCGTGGCGCAGGCGTTGTAGGTGGTCGGTCCCTTGCAACCCAGCTTGTACAGACACCAGCCCTTCTTCGCACCTTCGTCATCGAAGGTTTCCGCGAACAGCCCCTTGTCGTAGAACGGTCGTCGATAGCAGCGGTCATGGATACTCTTGCCGTAATAGGTGCTGGGACGTCCGAGGTGATCCAGTTCCGGAATCGTGCCGAAGGTGAGAAAGTGGGTCAGCACGCCGGTGATGACCACCGGAATCGGCGGACAGCCCGGCACATTGATGATCGGCTTGTCCTTGATCAGGTCGGTCACCGACACGGCGCCGGTCGGGTTCGGTTTGGCGTGCGGAATACCGCCGAATGCCGCACAGCTGCCGACGGCGACAATGGCCGCGGCACCGGCCGCGGTTTCCATCAGCATATCCCGGTTACTGATGCCGGCAATGGTCGAATAACCCGGGTTACCCGTTGGAATGGACCCGTCCACCACCAGGATATAGTTGCCGTAATTTTCTTCCATCGCGGCCTCGCGCGCCGCCTCCGCCGCATCGCCCGAGGCGGCCTGCAGCGTGTGGTGATAGTCCAGCGAGATAGTATCGAAAATCAGTCCCTCGACCGTCGGCGCATGGGAGCGCGTCAATGACTCGGTACAGCCGGTGCACTCCTGGAACGACATCCAGATAACCGACGGGCGGCGCGCCTTTTCCAGCGCCTCGGCAATGACAGGCGCCATGCCCGGCGGCAGCGCCATCATGGAGGCGGTCGCTGCGCAGAATTTGAGAAAGCCGCGTCGCGAGACACCGCGTTGTCGCAATGCTTCAGCAATCGTCAGGTCGTTGGACATCTGTTGTCTCCTGTACACGTCATACCAGCTGCTGCTCCAGCTGCTCCAGCCCGTCACGGATATCCTCGACCTGCGCCATGACCAGTGCCGGGAATCCGCACACCTCGATAAACTTGCCGATAGTTTCCCCGTCGCTGTTGTGATGTGTCACCAGCCAGACGCCGGGATACTGCGTCTCGATGATCTCGCTCGGCCCGAGTGCCGACATGCGCACCTGCACCTCACCCTGCCCGAGTGCCGCTGCCAGCCGGTCTTCCTCGCCGGGCCCCATGGGTATGCTGCGCAGGTCAATGACGGTCACCTCGTCCGCCTCGAGCAGCTGACGCACGGCATGACGAATCTGGTGCAGCAGAGGCACAACATTGCCGGTCTCGACATCACCCGGCTCCGCACAACTGGCTGTGTGTCCGCCCTCGAGCGTCGTCATCCCAGCTCCACGCGGGGCGCTGCAGGCTGGAGCGAGACATCGCCAGGGACGATACAGTTCCAGTCCGCCAGCAACGCCAGCACGCGGTTGGCTGCCTCCGGCAGTGCCTGCTTGACCGGGTTGCTGAGCTGGTCTCCCCAGTCAACGGCCTGCGGCTGTATGGCAACCAGCGCACGGTTTGCAGGCATGGCACCGGTCAGGTGCGCGATCGCCAGCAGGTCACCGAGACTGACTTCATGCACACTGCGCTTGGTCTTGCCGGCAAAGCGGTCCATCTCACTACCCGCGAATACCTGCACCGTGCCGGGCGCAGCATCCAGCTCCGCGGCATCGATCACGATGAGATTGTCGGCATCTTCGATGTAGGGTGCGAGTGTGAAACTCAGGGTACCGCCATCCAGGTAGCGGATACCGGTGAGTGCGGGAAAATGCCGCTGCATCCAGTCAAGCATGCGGACACCGACGCCTTCGTCAGAGAGCAGGGTATTGCCGATACCGAGTACCAGTGTCTTGTCAGCCATGATTTTTCCCGATTGTTCACAATGATTTGTACAGTAGCCTAAACTGGTGTTTATTGACTGGAATCAACTCCGCTCTGGTTTTTTCATGGTTTAGTGATTCGGCAGGCATAAACCTGCAGCCTGTTGTTGCCGGAAACGCGGGAGGATGTCATATGTGTCTTGGAATTCCGATGCAAATCAAGTCTATAGAGGGTTTCACAGCCAATTGCGAGGCCAAGGGCATACACCGCGATGTCAGCCTGTTCATGCTGCAGCACGAGGAATGCAGGGTGGACGATTACGTGGTCGTGCATGTGGGTTATGCCATCCAGAAAATTACCCCGCACGAGGCGCGCTCGGCGTGGGAGCTGTCTGACCAGATGCTGGCGGACGGCCAAGCCTGATACATCTGTCTGCGAGGCGCTGAATCACTTGTGACTTTTCACTTGTACCTTGCTGCTGTATTTCGGAGAAATACGTATGTGTGACACACGTGGATGTAATGTAACCCCGGGTAATGTCCACCTGGTCCAGCCCGGTGGCGCGCTGCACAGGACAGATGACGGCCGCGAGGCGGTAACGGTGCTGCGCAACCTGTTGCATGAAAACGATCACACCGCCACGCACAACCGGCAGCACTTCGACAAACACGGCGTGCTGGCCGTCAATTTAATGTCATCGCCCGGCGCCGGCAAGACCGCGCTGCTGGAGGCGACCATCAAGCGCCTGGGCAGGGACCTGTCGATCGCGGTCATCGAGGGCGACCTGGAAACGGAAAACGATGCCGAGCGCATACGCCGGCATGGCATACCCGCCATTCAGATCACCACCGGCAGCGCCTGTCACCTGGATGCACACATGGTGCACGACGCCCTGCACCAGCTCGACCTGTCCGCGCTCGACAT
>CAMYKJ010000209.1 GCA_947258945.1 uncultured Ectothiorhodospiraceae bacterium | reverse complement strand
CATGTGCCGGACCGGGCAGTGGTTCGCCTGGCAGCATAGCGGTGCAAAGCCCGACGTCATGACACTGGCCAAGTCACTCGGCAACGGCGTACCGATCGGTGCCTGCCTGGCCGGTGGTGCCGCCGCCGAACTGATGCAACCCGGCAGCCATGGCACCACGTTCGGCGGCAACCCGCTGGCCTGCCGTGCGGGACTGGCCGTGATGGAAACGCTGGAAAAAGACGGCCTGGCTGACAATGCGCGTGAAACCGGGCGCCATATCCTCGACGGTCTGCGGCAGGCGCTCGGCGACACGGCGGGTGTGCGGGACATTCGCGGCAAGGGTCTGATGCTGGGTATCGAACTGGACCGCCCGTGCGGCGAACTGGTCGGCCAGGCGCTCGACCAGGGACTGCTCATCAATGTCACGGCGGAACGTGTCATACGCCTGCTGCCGCCGCTCATTATCACGACGCGGCAGGCAGACATCCTGATCGAACAGCTCAGTGAACTCGTCCGCAGCTTCCTGGAGGGTTGAAGCCATGCAAACACGGCATTTTCTCACCCTGCTTGACCTGTCTCCCGCGGAGCTGAAGGCACTCATCGAACGCGCCATCGAACTCAAGGCGCTGAACAAGGCGGGCACGATCTACGAACCGTTCAGGTACCGCGTACTGGCGATGGTGTTCGAAAAGTCTTCCACCCGCACACGCATGTCTTTCGAGGTCGGCATGGCACAGCTGGGCGGGCATGCGGTGTTCCTCTCTCCACGCGACACACAGCTTGGCCGCGGCGAGACCATCGAGGACAGTGCCCGCGTGCTGTCCCGCATGTCAGACATCATCATGATCAGGACATTCGAGCACGAGAAGATCGAGCGCTTCGCCGAATACTCGAATGTACCGGTCATCAATGCGCTCACCGACCTGTATCACCCGTGCCAGCTGCTCGCCGACATGCAAACCTATTACGAACACCGGGGCAGCATCCAGGGCAGGACCGTTACCTGGATCGGCGACGGCAACAACATGTGCCATTCGTATATCAACGCCGCACGCCAGTATGACTTCCGGCTGAATATCGCCTGTCCCGACGGCTACCTGCCCGATGCGGCTATCCTGCAGGCCGCCGGCGACCATGCCGTGCTGACGGACTCCGCCATGGCGGCCGCCGAGGGGGCCGACCTGGTCGTCACCGACGTGTGGGCCAGCATGGGTCAGGAGCAGGAGCAGGCACGCCGCGAGCAGGCCTTTGCCGATTACCAGGTGAACGCGTCGGTCATGCAGGCCGCGGCCGATGACGCCCTGTTCATGCACTGCCTGCCGGCGCACCGCGGAGAAGAGGTCACCGCGGAGGTGATCGACGGGGCACAGAGCGTGGTCTGGGACGAGGCGGAAAACCGCCTGCATGCGCAGAAGGCCCTGCTGGAGTTGTTACTCGGCTGAGGACATGTATTACAAGAGAATTCCCACGGAATCCACGGAAGGACACGGAAAAATCAATTACGAAATCTAAAAAATGTCTGTCATCCCCGCGCAGGCGGGGATCCAGTTGTAGTATGTGATCAATAATTCACATGCCTGGTTTATACATGCACTAAAAACCTTTTATATAAGCCGGCAACAAACTGGCGGACTGGATTCCCGCCTCCGCGGGAATGACAGGATGTTTTACCGATATAAACAATATTAAATTCCGTCTCCTTCCGTGGCTTCCGTGGATTCCGTGGCAATGTTTTCCTGGTTTTTCCATGCCTATTTATCAGCATCACCCAAACCGGTAAGCTAGGCGGATGTGCCGACATGCCGCCTACCTGGGTCCTGCCATTTCCCTGCAGCAGTTCCTGCTCGATCCGCCGCACAGCCTGTACACACAGTCCTGGAATGCGCAGGAACTCGTGTATGCCCGCCTGAACGCGGACGGTTACGGTTTCGGCTGGTTCAACGGCCAGGGCGAGCCCGCCACCTACACCAGCGCCATGCCCATCTGGTCAGACAGCAACCTGCCCTCGCTCGCCGGCTCGTTGAAGTATCCCCTGTGGGTGGGCGAGGTGCGCAGCGCCACCATCGGCAGCCCGGTGCACCCGTACAATACACAACCGTTTCGCGACGCGCGCTGGCTGTTCGTGCACAACGGTTACATCCGGAAATTTCACGAACAGGTCAGGCCGTCCATCACGGCCCGGCTCTCGCCGCAGATCGCGGCCGACATCCGCGGCAACACCGATTCCGAGTACCTGTTCGCCCTGCTGCGCCAGATCATGCTCGACAGTCCGGATGCATCCGTTCCGGATGCCATGCACGAATTGTTTACCATCGTGGGCGAACTGGCCGGCAGCGAGGAATCGCTGCTGAACCTGATCCTGACAGACGGGACAACGCTGTATGCCAATCGCCATGGCATCAATCACCAGGCCCCCTCGCTGTATTACACGGACAATGATCCGATGTTTCCCGGTGGCCAGCTGGTCGCCTCCGAGGCCTTCAATCCCGAGGCCGGCTGGCAGCGCGTACCGGAACAGCATGTCGTCATACTGCAGTCGGACACCGCCCCTGTACTGCAGGCATTGTGAGTGACCCGGGCCTGCTTGACGAACTGCGGCTGGCGCGCGAGCTGGTGACTGCGCTGGTCGAAAGGCTGGACGATACCGTCATTCGCACACAGTACCACCCGGACCTCAGCCCGCTCGGCTGGCATCTCGGGCACTGCACCTGGATCGA
>CAMYKJ010000208.1 GCA_947258945.1 uncultured Ectothiorhodospiraceae bacterium | reverse complement strand
CCTGAAAAACCATCCTCGCGCCAGGCCGCCAAGAAAAACAAAAACACGCCACAGAGAGCACAGTGATAAAAAATACTCAATGCTAGAAAAATTGCGTGTCATTCCCGCGCAGGCGGGAATCCAGTCAAGAAATTACCATTGCTGCTGATTTTGATTAGTCAGGTATATTCGTGCACCGTTTGAAATCAGTTAATAAATTGTCCGACGATTGAATTTTTACCGCTGGATTCCCGCCTGCGCGGGAATGACAGGGAATAAATTGTTTTTCTCTGTGCTCTCTGTGGCGTGTGTTTTTTTTCTTGGCCCCTTGGCGACTTTGCGCGAGAAATATTCGTGCCTGACAGGCGCTCCTACAACTCGTAGTCGTAATCCATGATCAGCGGTGCGTGATCGGAAAAGCGCTTGTCCTTGTAGATGCGCGTTGCGGTGACGCGCTGTCCGATGCCCGGCGTGGCCACCTGGTAATCGATCCGCCAGCCGACGTTCTTCGCCCACGCCTGTCCGCGGTTCGACCACCAGGTGTACTGGTCCGGTTCCTGGTTGAGGACACGAAACGTGTCGACAAAACCGGCCGGCCCGAACAGCTCGTCCAGCCAGGCGCGCTCCTCCGGCAAAAAACCCGAGTTCTTGCGGTTACCGCGCCAGTTCTTCAGGTCGATCTCCTTGTGTGCGATATTCCAGTCGCCGCACAGGATGAACTCGCGCCGCTTGCGCCTGAGTGCGCGCAGGTACGGCATGAAGCGGTCGAGAAAACCGAACTTGACGGCCTGCCGCTCCTCGCTCGACGAACCGGACGGCAGGTAAACGGACACCACGCTCAGGGGGCCGAAACGGGCCTCGATATAACGACCCTCCGCATCCATGTCCGGCCAGCCCAGCCCGCTGATGATCTTGTCAGGCCGGCGGCGGCTGTAGACGGCCACACCGCTGTACCCTTTCTTCTCGGCATCGTGGAAATACACGTGCCAGCCGCGTGGCCGGAACACCTTGTCCTGCAGCTGTGCGACCTGCGCCCTGGTTTCCTGGATACAGACCACGTCGGCCTGCTGGCGGGTCATCCACTGGAAAAAACCCTTTGCCGCTGCCGAGCGGATGCCGTTGACGTTGACCGTGATGATGCGCATGTTGTTCTCCGGGTGTGTATGATAGCGGCCTCGCCGGATCAAAAACATCACCAATGCCATGAAGGACTATCAACGCGATTTTATCGATTTCGCCATTAACGCCGGCGTGCTGCGTTTCGGCGAGTTCACCCTGAAATCCGGACGCACCAGCCCGTATTTCTTCAATGCCGGCCTGTTCAACACGGGCGAGCACCTGGCAAACCTCGGGCGCTGCTATGCACAGGCCATCGTCGACAGCAACATCGACTTCGACGTCCTGTTCGGCCCGGCCTACAAGGGCATACCGCTGGCCGCCGCGGCCAGCATCGCACTGGCCGAGCACCACGGGCGGAACGTACCGTGGTGTTTCAACCGCAAGGAGGCCAAGGACCACGGCGAGGGCGGCAACCTGGTCGGCGCACCCCTCGTCGGCAACATCCTGGTGATCGACGATGTCATTACCGCCGGTACCGCGATCCGCGAGTCCGTCGACATCATCCAGGGATCCGGTGCAACGCTGGCCGGTGTCGTGATTGCGCTCGACCGCCAGGAACGCGGCCGGGGCGACCGTTCCGCCATCCAGGAAGTCGAGGATTCCCTGGGCGTACCGGTTGCCAGCATCGTGAAACTCGAACACCTGCTGGAATACCTTGCGGCACAGAGTGGTCGCGCTGATGATATCGCGAAAATCGAGGCCTATCGGGAACAATACGGTGTCTGAATGCTTCTCGCGCACCGTCAGAGGAATTGTCCGGATCTGAACTGACCGCACATTGCAAGTTATTGCGAAATGTTTGCAGCCGGAAATTTTTTGGGAAAAGCACTTATCCACATTTTTACAAAGTTGTCGCCAATACCGCACACTCCTTTACGAGCGCGGAAATTTTCTGAATTCAATTTTGTCGCAGTATGTCGTTGACAAGCCATCGACAGAGCTTTACTTTGCACACACAGAAATTTTGCCGTATTCAGGATGATCAAGGGGCGATGTAATTCATTGACAACTTCACTGACCGGAAAGAAAGGAGTCACTCGGGTATGAGTAAACGACCGGGCTATTTTTATACCCAGTCTGGAGTGATCCCGATTCGGAAACGCCGTGGCAAACTTGAACTTCTCATGGTGACCTCGACCAACAAGAAGCGCTGGGTTATTCCCAAAGGGGTCAAGGAGCCGCACCTGTCTCCAAGAAAGTCAGCCATCAAGGAAGCCTGGGAGGTCCCAAAGGGGTCAAGGAGCCGCACCTGTCTCCAAGAAAGTCAGCCATCAAGGAAGCCTGGGAGGAAGCAGGCGTCCGCGGCAAGGTATCCAAGCCTCCTATCGGGGCCTACCGTTACCGCAAGTGGGGCGGAGTCTGCACCGTCGAAGTGTATGTCATGGAGGTCAGCAAGATCGTCAGGCACTGGGAAGAAAGTTTTCGCGACCGGCGCTGGTTCACCCACCGCGAGGCACTGCGCCGCATCAAGGGCACGGACCTGCAGCGCATCGTGCGTCAATTACCCGATTTCGTCTGAACATCATCCTGCTTCGACCTGAGTCTAAAAGATAAAATAAAGCCACAGAGTACACAGAGAAATTTCACTCACCCCCCTGTCATCCCAAAGAAAGACTCAGCTGTAGGAGCGGATCGCATCCGCGAATATATCGCGCACGCGGTGCGCTCCTACAGCTTTTTTCTCCAGACGCTCCCGCAATCCATCTCTCTGTGAACTCTGTGGCAATTTTGTTCTGCAATCTGGCGCCCCGGATTATCAGCGCTAGCCGATAATCAGCTTCACCCCCACCAGCAGCGTGACCACTTCAAACGCCCGCTTGATCCAGCGGTTGCCGGATTTGATCGCCATATGGGCGCCGATATAACCGCCCAGCAGGGAACCCGCCAGCAACGCCGGCAGCCAGCCCCCCAGCGGATCTCGCCGAGGATGCCCAGGGTCAGCGCCCCGCCACCGTTCCAGAACACGCCGACCAGGATGAGGGTGTAGGCGATGGCACGGCGGTAATCGAGGCCAAACCAGCGCACCAGCCAGAGCGTCACGAACAGACCGGTGCCGGAGGTCAGCGAACCGTTAAGTATCCCTATAATAAACAATATGATACCGCCAACCAGGCTGCCATGCCGGTCCCGGTGTGCCGGGCGAACGGACTGCCCCAGTTCTGGATTTAGCCAGGAATAAATCCCGAGTCCTGTTGTCAGAACCCCCAGTGCAACCTCGGCAAGCCGCTCCGGCACCTGCAGGATGCTGCCGGCGCCCAGTACAACGCCCGGCAGGCCGAACAGCAGGATGGTCAGGGCGAGCCGGCGCTCGAGCGGCTCCTCTCTCAAGTGCCGTACTGTAGCGCCGATACCAAGTGCAACACTCGCCACCTTGTGCGTGGCGAGCGCGATGGCGAACGGAAGACCGAGAAAAATCAGTGCCGGCAGCTGGATCAGGCCGGCGCCACCGCCCGAGAAGGCCGAAAATATGTTGGCCACGAGGGAGATAAAAAAGAGCGCAACCTGCTCCATCGTGATATGCCTCTGTTTTGGGACAGGTATGTATTTGGGACAGGTATATATTTGATAGGATGAGCATACATTGTACGCGCTTTGATTGACTGCTGATTTATGAAAATGATTCCGACACTACGCCTGCTGGTTATCCTGTCGACTGCAATTGCAGCGTCGGCGGCGCATGCCGACAAACGCACCTACAAGTGGGTCGATGCTGACGGCAACGTCAACTACAGTAGTCGCATGCCGCCGGAATCAACCCAGCATGAACGCAAGTTGATTAACAGGCAGGGCCGCGTCGTCAAGATTTACAGCGCACCGCTGACCGAGGAGGAAAAAGTCGAGCAGCAGCGGCTGGCCGAGCTCGCGGCCAAGAAAAAGGAACGGGCCAGGAAACGCGCCATACATGACCGCAGCCTGCTGGCGACCTACTCCAGCGTCGAGGACATGGAAAAGTCGCGCGAAGACAAGATATCGCTGATCAAGTCACTCATGCACCTTACCAACAGCCGCATCAAGTCAATGCAGCAGCGCCTGCTGATACTGTCGGAAGAAGCGGCGCAGTTCGAACGCAGCGGTCAGCAACTGCCCTTTACGCTGCATAGCCAGATCACCAACCTGCGCGATCAGATCGCGTATAACAAGCAATTCTCCAAGGACAAGGCCGTCGAGATGAAGGAGGTCAATCACCAGATCGACAGGGATATTGCTCGTTACAGGGAACTGACTGCGGAGGAACCAAAAGTCACCGAGCGTGGCCCGACGCCACTGGAAATCGCCTCCAATAATCCAAACGTCACGCTCGATCGCCACGACCGCACCCTGCTGACCACGTTCTCCAGCGTGGAAGACCTGCTGTTCGCGCGCAATGAGGAACTCGAGAACATCGATTTCAGTATCAGGCAGGCCTACGACCGCATGGATACCATGCAGAACCACCTCGCCGAGCTGTCCAACAACGCCGATGAATATGAAGCCGATGGCGAGCTACTGCCGGACACGCTGCTCCTGCAGATGAAGCAGGTCATGGCCGAGATTTCGCATACCGAAGCCACGTTGACGGACAAACGCCTGCAGAAACAAAAAGTTCTGGGCCAGTTCGAGAAGGACATCGAGCGCTTCCGGATGCTGACCGCCAGCAACTGATCGCGCCCCACGGTATATTCAAAGATACTGCCGCAGAAGCGCACCGCGTGCGTGATTAGCTGTTTCCGGGAATAAAACGTTATTTGTCATCCCCGCCCCCGCCTCCGCGGGGACGGGGATGACATCCAGTCTGTTGCTGACTGCACCTGACGGGAATAAACCCCGATTAAGTCAGCTCTGTGTTCTCTGTGGTAAGTTTTTTGATTTTCTTTGCGCCTTGGCGCGGGAATTTTTTGCGGTTGAAAGGCGCGCCTGCAACCAAAGAAGAATCCGAGATCAGGCCGAGATGAGGGTGCCCACGCCCTCATCCGTGAACAGCTCAACCAGCACCGCGTGTGTAACGCGCCCGTCAATGATATGCGCTGCCCTGACGCCGCTGTTGATCGCGGACAGGGCACAACTCACCTTGGGCAGCATGCCACCGTGCACGGTGCCATCCTCGATCAGCCGGTTGACATCATGCGCCTTCAGCCCGGTCAGCAGGCTGCCCTGCTTGTCGAGCAGGCCCGTCGTGTTGGTCAGCAACATCAGTTTCTCGGCCTTCAGCACTTCGGCCATGTGGCCGGCAACCAGGTCGGCGTTGATATTGTAGGAATGTCCGTCCTCGCCAACGCCGATGGGTGCGATGACGGGAATGAAGTCGCCGCTGGTCAGCATATCGACCACACCGGTGTCGATGCTCTCGACCTCGCCGACATGACCGAGGTCGATGATTTCGGGCACGTCCAGTTCGGGATCGTCCCGCCGGATCTTCAGCTTGCGCGCCCTGATCAGGTCACCGTCCTTGCCGGTCAGTCCGACGGCACGCCCGCCATGGTGGGTGATCAGGTTGACGATTTCCTTGTTGACCAGGCCACCCAGCACCAGCTGTCCGTGACCCGCATGCCGTCGATGAAGCGGCTCTCCTTGCCAAGACGCTCCAGCAATTGCCCGATTTGCGGACCGCCGCCGTGCACAATGACCGGGTTGATCCCGACCAGCTTCATCAGGACCACATCGCGTGCAAACCCGCTCTTGAGTTCATCGTCGACCATGGCATTGCCGCCGTACTTGATGACGACGGTCTTGCCCCGGAAGCGGCGGATGTAAGGAAGCGCCTCGGTCAGTACGTGCGCGACGTTCGAGGCGGATTCATTCGTCAGTGACATAATTCGTGGAACATTCCCGGCAAACAGAAAACATGCGCGCAGTTTACGCGCGATGCCGGCACGTCCTCAAGTGGAGTGCAGCCGGCAGCGCCTAGAAAGGCAGCGACAGGTGCGGATTCACCTGGATCATCGCACGACGGAACTCGCCCATGATGCGCGCCAGGGCCTCGTTATTATCGGCCTCGAAGCGCAACACCAGCACCGGGGTGGTATTGGACGCGCGCACCAGGCCCCAGCCGTCCGGATAATCCGCCCGCAAGCCGTCAATGGTCGAGACGGTCGCGCCCTCGAAGTGGGCATGCTCGAGCAGGCTGCTGATGAAGACCGGCGGCTCCCCCTCCCGCATGGACACGTTCAGCTCCGGCGTATTGATGCTGTTCGGAAGTTCGGCGAACACCTCGGCACTCGAACGGTTGTCCTTGCCGAGGATCTCCAGCAAGCATCGTCGAAGCCGTACCAGCGCTCGTTGATGAAAATGTGGCCGCTCATCTCGCCGGCCAGCAGTGCACCGCTTTCCTTGATCTTGGCCTTGATGAAGGAATGCCCGGTCTTCCACATCAACGGCTGGCCACCGTGTTCGCGGATCAGCGCATCGAGGAAGCGGGTGCACTTCACGTCGTAGATGATCTGTCCGCCTGGATTGCGCTCGAGGATATCCATCGCGTACAGCATCAGCACGCGGTCCGGCCAGATGATCTGCCCGTCGGAGGCCACCACGCCGAGCCGGTCACCGTCACCGTCGAATGCCAGGCCGATATCCGCCTGCCCGGAACGCACGATCTCGATGAGGTCGGCAAGGTTCTCTTCCTTGCTCGGATCCGGATGATGATTGGGGAAATTGCCGTCGACCTTGCAGTACAGCTCCTTGACTTCGCAGCCCAGGGAACGAATTAGATCGGGCGCAACGTGGCCAGCCACGCCGTTGCCGCAATCGATCACGACGTGCAACGGTCTGGCGAGAGTGACATCTCCCCGTATGCGCTCAAGGTAGTCGGGCACGACATTGACGGTCTGTACACTGCCCTGACCGGAAATAAACTGTTGCGCCTCGATACGCTCGCGCAGCGACTGGATCGATTCGCCGGACAGCGTCTCGCCGTCGATCACGATTTTCAGGCCGTTGTAGTCGGGCGGATTGTG
>CAMYKJ010000207.1 GCA_947258945.1 uncultured Ectothiorhodospiraceae bacterium | reverse complement strand
CGCTGAGCGAGATGTTCGGCTACATCGGTGACCTGCGTACCATGACCTCGGGTCGCGGCCAGTTCTCCATGGAGTTCCTGCACTATATGCCCTGTCCGAGAAACGTGGCGGACGTGGTCATCAAGGAAACGCTGGAGCGCGAGGCGGGTTAATGCCGACCTGCCGTATTGCTGGCTGAATAAAAATGGGCGGTGTTACCGCCCCTTTTTTTATATGTTCACGAATCAACGGGGTCAGAGTCGATTAATTTTATCTAGCCTTTAAAAGAACGAGAAAAAATTAATCGACTCTGACCCCGTTGATTCTATGCGTTCAGCAGTTCTTCATGCGGGAGTGCCTTCGATACCGGCACGGCACGTGCAGCGGCTGCTTCGATTGCTGCAACAATACCGTCTGCGTCCAGCCCGCAATCGGCAAGCTGTTGTGCATGGTCGCCGTGTCCTATGAAGGCATCGGGTATACCCAGGTTGATGACCCGGTGTTGCGCATTGTGTGCAAGCAGTACCTCGTTTACTGCGGAGCCCGCCCCGCCCTGCAGAACGTTTTCCTCCACTGTTACCAGTATGTCATGTCCAGTGGCCATCGCCATCACCGTGTCGACGTCAAGCGGCTTGATGAAGCGCATGTTAACGACCGTCGCATCGACGGCCTTGCCCGCGGCGAACGCCGCGGCATGGCAGCTGCCGAACGCGAGAATGGCGACCCGGTTGCCCTCGCGACTGACGCTTGCCTGGCCGACCGGGAGTGTGTCCAGGCTGTCGTCCGGTGCAACACCCGGCCCAGTCCCGCGCGGGTAGCGTACGGCGGCCGGCCCTGCATGACGATATGCCGTCGTCAGCATCTGTCGGCATTCCCGCTCATCGGCTGGCGCCATGAGAAGCATATTGGGTACACAGCGCAGGAATGACAGGTCAAACACGCCGGCGTGGGTGGCGCCGTCGGCACCGACCAGTCCGGCACGGTCGATGGCAAATGTCACGTCCAGGTTCTGCAATGCAACATCGTGGATCAGCTGGTCATAGGCTCGCTGCAGGAAGGTCGAGTAGATCGCCACGACCGGTTTCAGTCCCTCGCAGGCCATGCCGGCCGCGAACGTCAATGCATGCTGCTCGGCAATGCCGACATCGAAGTAACGGTCGGCGAACCGCCCGGCGAATGCCACCATGCCCGAGCCTTCACACATGGCCGGCGTAATGCCGGTGAGGCGCTCGTCTGCCAGTGCCATGTCGCATAACCAGTCACCGAAAACCTGTGTATAGGTCTTGCTGGAAGCGATGGATTTGCGCTGTTCGCCGGTAGCCCGGTCAAAGGGCGTCACGCCATGATAGACACAGGGGTCCTGTTCGGCCGGATCGTAACCCATTCCCTTGCGCGTTACGATATGCAGGAGATTACGCCCGGGCAGCTTGTACATATTGCGCAGCGTAGCGAGCAGCGCCGGCAGGTCATGTCCGTCGACCGGACCGATGTAGTTGAAGCCAAGTTCCTCGAACAGGGTGCCGGGCATGATCATGCCTTTCGTATGCTCCTCCCAGCGCCGCAGAAAATCCTGTGCACCCGGCAGGCGGTTCAGGGCAAGCTTGCTGCCCTGTCGTATACCGGTGTACATGCGCCCCGACAGCAGCCGGGACAGGTGATTGTGCAGTGCGCCGCGGTTGGGTGAGATCGACATCTCGTTGTCGTTCAGAATTACCAGCAGGTCGCAGTCCTCGTCGCCGGCGTTGTTCAGTGCCTCGAACGCCATACCTGCGGTCATGGCGCCGTCACCGATGATGGCAACGGTCTTGCGGTCACTGCCGGTCTGTTTGGCGGCAACCGCCATTCCCAGCGCCGCACTGATCGAGGTGCTGGAGTGGCCGGCACCAAAGGCGTCGTATTCGCTTTCATCACGACTGAGGAATCCGCTTAAGCCCCCGCGCTGGCGCAGGCTGTGCATGGACTCGCGCCGCCCGGTGAGGATCTTGTGTGGATAGGCCTGGTGACCGATGTCCCAGACCAGGCGGTCATGCGGGGTATTGAAAATCGTATGCAGGGCAATGGTCAGTTCCACCGTACCCAGCCCGGCGGCCAGGTGCCCGCCGGTCGCGGAGACGGACTCGAGCAGGAATTCCCGTACCTCATCGGCCAGCTGCAGGAGCTGCGTCTCGTCGAGGTGACGCAAATCAGCCGGTGAGTGGATCTGCTTGAGGATGTGGAGTCTGTGAGGCATGGGTAAGACCTGGCCGAAAATTCTATCAGAGATGATGGGCGCTGCGGTGATCCCGGGCGGTTTTATCCGTGCGGTATGTGCTGCATGCGGCCACATGTCCAGGTTGTCTATAAAATAACCATAATAAACAAGGTTATATAAATAAATAGGGGTTTCGACCGATAGTTGTTGCCAGCTTCGACAGCCCTGTGGTCAAGAACTGATGGGTGGTGCCGATCTTTGCCTTGATAAACCGACAGGGAGTCTGTGCATATGGAAATGCAAACCTTCGCCTACAGCGACGAAACGGGATGGAGCCTGAAAACGTTCCCTGCTGTCGATTCCGGGCAAACACTGGTCCTGATATTTGGTGCATCGGGCTTCCTCGAGAACCCGGGTCCCGTGCAGGAACTGGCACAGGCCTACCCGTCGTCGATTATTGCCGGTTGCTCGACATCGGGAGAGATTTTCGGCACGGAAATAAGTGATGACAGCCTTGCGGTCGCGGTGGTTTCATTCGGCGAAAGCCGTCTGG
>CAMYKJ010000206.1 GCA_947258945.1 uncultured Ectothiorhodospiraceae bacterium | reverse complement strand
AGCTGCCCGGTACTGTTTGCCTGGGACGGTGAACGCTATGCCTTCATCAGTGACCTGCTGGGTGTCGGCGGACTGGGCTACTTCATCGAGCCCGGCGTGTCTGCGCCACCGCGGCCGCGTGAAAACTTCCTGCTGCCTGCCGGCCTGCTGGAACCGCGTGACGGCACCTATGTCATCAAGATCGGTGAACCCATGGAGGAAGCCGCTTACCTCGATGCCGTGCGCCTGGTGGCCTACGACCTGCCGCCAGGCTGGGACCTGGTACTGGACGAACGTATGGCCATTACTGCACCGGAGGCGACGGGCGAGGTGCATTACTTCCAGGCGGAACAACTGCCGGTGCGTGCGGTAACCGGCGATGGCAAGGATGTCACCGCGCGCGTCACGGCCGCCGACCTGGACGCTGCCCCGGTGGGGGAACTGGACCGGCGCTTTATCGGCCGGCTGGCAAACGAACAGGTCCTGATCCTGGAGTTCGCGCAGGCGCTCGAGGGTGCGCGGCCGGTGCTGGTGATCGACGGCTGGGTCGAGTATCCCTATTCGCAGACCATGTTTGCCGCCTGGCAGGCGCAGGCCGGCTGGCGCGCCCCGACACTGGAGGCGCGTGCCGGCGATGGTCAATGGCGAGTGATCCTGAAAGAGTTCGGCTATCCCGCCGGCATGCCGCGCCGCATGTCCGTGCCAATGACCGGGCTGCCACCCGGCACCACCGCCCTGCGCCTGCGCACCAACCAGGAGATCTACTGGGACCGGGTAGCCGTGGTGCAGGCCGGGGACCTGCCGCAGGCGCGGCGCACGACATTGCCACTGGCAAGTGCACATGTAGCGGAAAGCGGCTTTGCCCGGCGCAGCACCGGGCCGCAGCGCCAGCCGCACTACGACTATACGCACCGTAGCCCGTTCTGGGATACACGCTACATGGCCGGCCACTACACCGCATTCGGCGCGGCAACTGAACTGGTTGCCGCGGTGGACGATGCCACGGCCATCATCGGCCCGGGCGAGGAAGTGCACCTGGAATTCAATGCCGAACTGCCGTCGTTGCCGGCCGGCTGGCGGCGTCGTTTCGTGGTCGAGGCCAACGGCTGGGCCAAGGACATGGACCTGTACACGGCGCAGGGGAACACGCTCGAGCCGTTGCCTTCTTCCGGACTGGCAAGCGGGCCGCGCGACGCGCTGCACGCGCGCTACAACACCCGTTACCGCGCCGGCCAGTGAATGCAGCAGCGCGCCGGCATGTGCTAGCGGGTGCTGTTCAGGCCGACGAAACTGCCGCCGTTGGTTTCCGCCAGCTTGCGCATCAGCGCCGCGTAGCGCATGGCGTTTACCGGGATGCCGCTGCCCGTGCCAAACAGTACCGGGAAGCCCACGGTGTGAATGCGCACGCGCCGCCTGCCGGACTTGTCGGCACGATTGAGCCGTGCCACGGTGTTGACCACGGTCTCGATCGAGCCGCGCGCAAAGTCATCACCGAACACGTACAGGCTGATCCGCTTGTCCTGCGCATGGAAGCGCCGAATGGCCGCCTCGATGCCTTCCACCGGACTTGAATTGGAAAACGGCTGCCAGCCGGACAGCCGCGTGATGATGGCCTTGCGGCGCGCCGGCGTGTCGGGTATCCACTTCCCCTTGTACTGCGAGAACATGTAGTCCCCCATGTCATTCATCACCTGGATACCCTTGACCCGTGGATAGATATCCAGCACTTCGGTGACCTTTCTCAGCACCAGCGGCCAGGCGTTCTGTTGCATCGAGCCGGAGGTGTCGATGATGAAGATAATGTACTCACTGTCCACGGGCACACCGCCAATGGTCGCCGCCAGCTTCTTGCGCTGGTAGCCACTGCCCAGCAGGCGCCGCATCTCCTCCGTCAGATCCTGTTTCGCCGAGGCCAGCTGGTCCTTGATAATGGTCTGCGTGTCGTGCTCGTTGCGGGTCGTGGCGTACTGACCGCGAATGGACGATATGTCGCCCTGCAGGCGCGCCAGTTTGTCGCGCTGCACAGAGAGCTGCTCCTGCCGGGTGGTCAGGTCGCGATTCAGCACCGTGGTCTCGCCCCTGATCTCGTGCAGCTCGGCCTCCAGTTGTGCCACCAGTCCGCTGAGGTCCACCGCCAGCTGCTCGATGACATGCGGCTCGGAGATCTTGACGATGACCAGCAGCAGGATAATGGCGCCGAAACCGCAGGAGACCACGTCCAGGAAAGACAGGTTGAAGATGTCGATGCTGCGTCGGGTTCGCCGGCTCATGGCCAGTCCCGTGCCGGTGTCAGAAAGGAGCCGCGCGTATCCAGCGCGAGTTTCCAGTAGGCCGCCGCGGCATAGGCATCGCCTTCCATCGGCAGCAACACCGTATTCACCGGTATTCCCGAGGGCAGGGTGCGGACGGCTCCCTGAAAATGCTTCAGCCGCTCGTCGGCGGACACCGTGGTCCCGCGGGGTTTGCCGCGGCCCTGTGTCGGCAGACCATCGGTGACCAGCAGGATGTTGTCCGGCCGCGGCGACAGCTTGCCGGCAACCGCCAGCGCGTGATGCAGGCTGGTTCCGCCGCCCGGCACGGTCTGGCGCAGGCCACTGATGGCGCTATCCACCTGCTTGCGGCTGGCGGCCTGCAACCAGGTGCCCTCGGTACCGGCGACGGCGGCGCTGGCCCGGGTATTGAAGGCATACAGCTGAAAGCGCGCCGTAGACGGCAGGTTGCTGACCAGCCAGTCCGCGGTTTTCAGCGC
>CAMYKJ010000205.1 GCA_947258945.1 uncultured Ectothiorhodospiraceae bacterium | reverse complement strand
GTACTGGTGCGCGACAATGGCCAGACCACCTACTTCGCCTCGGACATCGCCTATCATGCCAACAAGCTGGAGCGTGGCTACGATCGCGTCATCGACATCTGGGGCGCCGATCATCACGGCTACGTGCCGCGCGTCAAGGCGGCCCTGCAGGCACTGGGCGACGATCCGGCAAAACTGGACGTGCTGCTGGTGCAGTTTGCGATCCTGTACCGCGGCGGTGAAAAGGTGCAGATGTCGACGCGCTCCGGCGAATTCGTCACCCTGCGGCAATTGCGCAAGGAAGTCGGTACCGACGCGGCACGCTTTTTCTATGTGATGCGCAAGTGCGAGCAACACATGGATTTCGATCTCGATCTGGCCAAGTCACAGTCAAACGACAACCCGGTGTACTATATCCAGTATGCCCATGCACGCGTGCGCAGCGTGTTCCGGCAACTGGCGGAGAAGCAGCTTGAATGGGACCGGGCGGACGGGCTCGCGGGCATGAATGCGCTGGGCGAGGCACACGAGGACGCGCTGCTGGTCAGCCTGTCGCGCTACCCGGAAGTGGTGGAATCCGCGGCCTTCAACCATGAACCGCATATGCTGACCCACTACCTGCGCGAGCTGGCCAATGATTTCCATACTTACTACAACGCCCACACCTTCATCACGGATGATGCCGGACTGCGCAATGCACGCCTGTGCCTGATCGAAGCCACGCGCCAGGTCATCGCCAACGGCCTGCAACTGCTGGGCGTCTCGGCGCCTGACTCCATGTAGGGGCCTCACCGAAGCATGCCACGCGATTACAAACACCGGGCAAACCGCCGTAAAAAACGGCCAGCGGTATCACCCTGGCTGGGTGTATTGACCGGCCTGTTGATCGGGCTGTTCGTCGCCTTCCTCGTCTATATCAAGATGCAGTCGAACGGGCAGCCGCCGCAGGTCATCGTCAAGGAAACGCTGCCGGCAAAATCCGCCGATGAAGCCGCGGCCGTGGAAGACGAGGCTGACAGCAAGCCGCCGGAGCCGCGCTTCGATTTCTACACCCTGCTGCCCGAGATGGAAGTGGTCGTGCCCGAGCAGCAGATCCGGGGCAAACCCGAACAGGGCGTGCGACAGGTCGAGCGCCCCGGCACCTACTACCTGCAGGTCGGCTCGTTCAAAAACAGCGAACAGGCCGACCGCCTGAAGGCCGAACTGGCTATCATGGGTTTCGAAACCGTCATCCAGAAAGTCACCATCGACAACAACCAGGCCACGGACACCTGGCACCGCGTGCGCGTCGGCCCGTACAGCAAACTGGAGGCACTCAACAGCGCGCGGCGCAAACTGAAGGCCGGCGGCATCGACAGCAGCCTGGTGCGGATCAAGGGCTGAGCTGATGGCGCATACCTGCGCTCCTGCACCAATACATGCTCCTGCAGGAACGGATGCTGTCCGCGAATGGAAATGCCGCAATGGTTCGCGCATACCGTGGCAACTGCTCCTGCGTTGCTCTCGGCTCTGGCATCCTCGGTAATTGCTCCATGCATTGCTCTACGTCCCGCATCCCTGCAGTCGTGCTTCGCTCTACCTCGTACATCCTGCATCCCTGCAGCCGCGCGCTTCTACGCCAATGCATGCGTCTGCAGGAGCGGACGCTGTCCGCGATTACTGTTAAAGCGTAATCACCTGATCGGGCATATTACCGGCCAGCGCACCGTACAGGTTCGGGAAACAGCCGATAGTGGCGCCCTCGACCAGCTTGCCGTCGATCTCTCGCTCCCAGCAGCACTGGTCGCAGCCCATCAGCAGTATGCCCTGCTCCTTTGCAACCTTTGCCAGGCGTTCACCCAGCGGGTCGCCTTTGACCAGCACGTAATTGTTGTCCTCGAAGAAAAACATTCCGACCACCTCGACGCCATGGCGGTCCTCTTCCAGTTGCGGCAGGATCATCTTGCCGAGCTTGTAGGAGACAGTGTGACCCTGGCTGGAAAAAATATAGGCGACTTTCATGTGATCTCCTTTGTAGTGTTATTCGTTGACGGGGGACTATACGCATACACGTATATAACAATTAATGGCTGCAGAGGCGGACCGGTCGATGCCCGGAGCGACCGCTGACAGCAATGCCGCGATGGATTGATATTGAATCGCACGTCTTCACACCCGGCTCATTCCTGCAGCTTCTTGTACAACCTGACCGGTTCGACCATTCGCTTGCGCATACGCAGGTTAAGCATCTCCACCATGACCGAAAAGGCCATGGCGAAATAGATATAACCCTTCGGCACATGCACATCGAATCCCTCGACCATCAGTGTCACGCCCACCAGGATCAGGAATGACAGCGCGAGGATCTTGATGGTGGGGTGCCCATCGACAAAATCGCCAATCGCCCTGGCGGCCAGCAACATCACGATGACGGATATAACGATGGCTATCGCCATGATCGAAACATGGTCGGCCAGGCCCACGGCGGTGATCACTGAATCGAGTGAAAACACTATATCGAGCACCGCAATCTGGAACAGTGTCATGCCCAGGCTTGTGGCCATACCGGCCTGAACATGCTCCTGCTCGCCTTCCAGGCTGTTATGTATCTCGAAGGTCGCCTTGGCCAGCAGGAACAGCCCGCCGCCGATGAGGATGATGTCACGTCCGGAAATCGCCTCGCCAAGCACACTGAACCAGGGTTCGGTCAGGCTAACCACCCAGGCAATCGAGAACAACAGGCCCAGTCGTGCGACCATCGCCAGCACCAGG
>CAMYKJ010000204.1 GCA_947258945.1 uncultured Ectothiorhodospiraceae bacterium | reverse complement strand
CTGAGCCACGGCGTGTCATTCCTGGTTTTGTTTATTGGCCAGGGAGAATTCCGGGAGACCACGGTATCCAGACTGATGCGCGCGCCCTACCGGCGTGTTGCAATCCTGCATATCGCGGTCATCGTTGGTGCATTTCTCATTGCCAAACTGGAGTCGCCCATGGGGCTGCTGCTGGCGCTGGTTGCGTTCAAGACCGGCATGGATATCATCCTGCATAATCGCTCACATAAAAAAGAGCGGTCTGCCAACCCGGTACCTGAACAGGAACCTCGGGGAGAATAGCAATGGAAGTCGGCGGTCTTTTTGGTCTTCTGGTTCTGGCGGCCGATGTATGGGCCATACTCAATATATTCCAGAGTTCATCAACCACCGGCGCCAAGGCACTGTGGATCATACTGGTGCTGGTCCTGCCGCTGCTCGGTGTTGTCATCTGGTATTTTGCGGGACCGCGCGAGGCCTGAGGCGTTTCATCAGCGAAATCCTCCCATGACTGCAGATAACGGGAACGACGGGCACGGACCCGGCATCCGGCTGCACCCGCCCGCCATCTACGCCATCAGCATCCTCGCCGGCATCGGCCTCGATAAACTCCGGCCGCTAGCCATGCCGGCGGGACTGCACGGAAGACTCTACGGCGGCTGCATAGTCGCGGTCGCGGTGGCTATTGCACTCTGGTCGCTGCACCGGTTTTACCGCGCAAATACCGATGTACGCCCGGATCGGCCGGACCGCGCACTGCTCACGAGCGGGCCGTACCGCTACACCCGTAATCCGCTCTATATCACCCTGTCACTGGTACAGCTCGCCGCAGCAGTTTGGCTGAACAACCTGTGGATCCTGCTGGCACTGCCATTGTCCGTCTTCGTCATTACACGCTACGCCATCGCACGCGAGGAACGCTACCTGGAGAAACTGTTCGGCCGCGACTACCTGGAATACAAGGCACGGGTACGGCGCTGGTTCTAGCCATGGGATTTCTGAAGAGACTGTTTGCGCGCAGGACCCGTCAACCGGCGGTCAATGAGGAAATCAGCGGGATCATCGACCGCTTCACCACGGCGACCATCAGGGGTATCGACCGCGAGGACCTGGGGCGTTACCCGGCCAAGCAGCGCAAGGTGATGGCTTTTCACTACGGTGCCATCGAATACCTGTGCCGGCAACACGACCTCGACGAGGTGCAGACACTGGGTATATTCGTGGTATTCATCGACAGGTATTTCAACATGCCGGTGGCGGAAACCGGCAGTATTACCGAGCGCCTGCAGGGCTTCCGTGACAACCCGGAACAACGACGTTATCTCGATGCCGGCATGGATGTATTCAGACGCTGGCACGAACAGGACGAGCGGCGTGCTCCACTCGAACTGGGACAGATGCTGAAATCCCCATGAGCTCACGTATGCTGAATGCGCTGTTACGCGACGTGCGCGCCTGCCGCGAGTGCGCAGACGAGCTGCCACTTGGCCCGAATCCGGTACTGCGTGCAGCGCGCAGCGCGCGCATTCTGATCGTCGGGCAGGCCCCGGGCACCCGGGTGCATGCCAGCGGAATACCCTGGAATGATCCCAGCGGTGATCGCCTGCGTGACTGGCTGGGACTGGAACGTGAACAGTTCTACGACGAACGTGACATCGCGATTATCCCTATGGGGTTCTGCTACCCCGGCAAGGGTAAATCAGGCGACCTGCCGCCGCGCGGGGAATGTGCGCCGCTCTGGCACGAACGCCTGCTGCAACAACTTCCCGGGCTGCAACTGCGCCTGCTCATCGGCAAGTATGCGCAGGACTACTACCTGGGAACGAAGCGCCGCTCGCTTGCCGATACCGTACAGGACTACCGCGCATTCCTGCCGGATTTTTTCCCCCTGCCGCACCCGTCACCGCGCAACATTCGCTGGTTCAGGAATCATCCCTGGTTCGAGACGGAGGTATTACCGGTGTTGCGGGAACGTGTTGCCGCGATTCTTGACAGGTAGCAGTATCGGGTATTACGGAACCGGCACCGCGGACACTTGCAAGCAAGGCGTTATCGCACCAGGACGCCGGTCAGCCATTCGACTTTCGCAGGTCAGCGACATCACTGTCAAACGGACTGTCAAGCGGCAAAGGCACCTCGATGCCATACCCCTGCGCGTAATCGACGCCGATCACGGCAAGCTTTTTGAAAATTTCCATATCCTCGACAAATTCCGCAATGGTTTTGATACCCATGACGTGCCCGACATGATTGATGGAGGAAACCATCGCGAGGTCGACCGGGTCTTCGCAGACCCTCCTGACGAAGTTTCCGTCAATCTTCAGGTAATCAACCGGCAGCTCTTTGAGATATGAAAATGATGAAAGTCCACTGCCAAAATCATCCAGCGCAAAGCGGCAGCCATGGTACTGCAAGCTGTCCATCAGTCTGCGCGTGTTTGTCAGGTCGGAAATTACGGCTGTTTCGGTTATTTCGAAACACAGTATCTGCGGATCGATCCGCCAGCGGGTGATCTGATCCAGAATAAAATCAAACAGGCCTTCGTCACTCAGCGTAATACCGGACAGGTTAATGGCACACATGCCGGTCGAATCCCTGAGCTGATTATCGTGGGCCAGTTGCTCCAGGGTATGGCTTATGACCCAGCGGTCGAGTGCCGGCATCAACTTGAAGCGTTCGGCTGACGGTATGAACAATCCCGGCGCTACACTATCGCCTGGCGAAACAGGGCAAAGCGGTCCTCGTCCAGCGCCCAGGTGATGCGCGTCGCCCACTTCATCTCGCCCTTGCGGCTCGCCAGCGTGGCATCACGCCTTTCGAAGGCATGAATACCGTTGCGACCGTTTTCCTTCGCTATATAACACGCGATATCGGCCTCGCTCATTACGGCGCCTGCATCGCCGGATTCGCGGGTGATTTCCACTATGCCGATACTGACGCCTACCTCGAAAATCTTGCCATCCCAGTTGAAGCGGTATTGTCGCACGGCATGGAGAATCTCCTCCGCTACACGACTGGCGCCTTCGGCTGAACACTCCCTGGCCAGCAGCCCGAACTCGTCACCGCCGAGCCGCGCCAGGGTATCCGTGGCCCTGATTTTTTCGCAGATCACATTACTGATTTTTTTGAGCAGCTCGTCGCCCGCCACGTGACCGCATGTGTCATTGACTACCTTGAACTGGTCGAGATCCATATAGAGCATTGCATGGGTGCAATTGCCGCCCTGCGCATCCTTGACAAGGCCCCCGAGGATTTCCTCGAAATGGTAGCGGTTGGACAGGCCTGTCAGCATGTCATGATGCGCCTGGTGCTCGAGCCTCTCCCTCAGTTCCTTCTCCGCGGTAATATCACTGAACACCAGTACCGAACCAATCCGGTTGTTATCCTTGTTCATGATCGGCGCAAATGATCCAGTGACCGGTATCTCATCCAGGTCATGCCTGACCAGCATGGAATTATCAGGAATGTGAGCCACCCGACATTCACGCCGGGACACGATGAATGGATCACGGTATTTACTGCGCGTGTATTCGGAAATCAAACGGAACACCCGCGATATCGGCTTGCCCACACAGTCTTCGAATTGCCAGCCCGTCAACTTCTCTGCCGACGTATTCATGAACTGGATCTTGCCCGACTCGTCGGTTGATATGACCGCATCATCGATTGACTGCAGGGTTATGTACGAACGTTCCTTCTCTGCGTACAACAACGCCTCGGTTGCCTCGCGCAGTTCATCATAGAGCTTCTGCATTTCATCGGAAGAAACATCCATTGAATGCTCCAGCAGGTATGTGTCCCTGTCTGCCTGCCGGTAGGTATTCGAAATTCGCGCAAGGAGCTTCTGCCAGCTACCGGCATCCGGTAACAGGTTTTCACCGAGATCCAGCCTCTTCAGCTGGCGCTTGAGCAGATTGTGCATATAACAGTGCTGTTCACGCGACTTCGCTTATTGTAGTCAGCGTCATTGTCTGGTTATGGAGATCGCAATGCCCCGATGTATATGGAGAAATTTCTCCGTAGGAGTAAAATCCAACCTGCTGGGTACCTTCCGGCAGTACGTCGACAGTCGATTCGATTTCCTCCTCGGTTGACTCGCCAAGGACCAGGCGGCGTCCGACGCAGCTGATTGCGATAGCAAGCACCGGGCCGATCTGGTCCGGACAGTTCTCCCTTGTCATCATGGCGGCCCCTGCCGCGCCATCGACCAGACGATCGAAGTTGGCGCGCATTAACTGTGCATGCGCGCCCTCGGGGACATCGCCGGCAAAGGTCATCGACTGGTCTTCCTCGTTAACGGAAAGAACGGTCCTGACCACGCTTTTGTCGTCATCCGTACCATCACGTAACGCGAGCGGAAATCGCAGTGCGGTTGCAGGCAGACCATCGGCCAGGTCACCGAGATAGCGCTTGTAGAGTTCCAGGGCGGGCTGCCCGTCCAGCTCATACAACACATTTCCCTCGGAATACGTAACGCGTCGCTCGGGGCCGAATATGTCCCAGCCACCCATCGAACCATGTCCGATACGAACGGCATCGCCATAAAAGCCGACTGCGGATATAACACCACCAACCGGTCGACCGTCCTGAATGACCCAGGTACGCTCGAACCGGTCGCCATCACCGGCCAGTCCACCGGTCACGACAATGTCCTCAGGCAGAATACTGTTAATGCCCTGCACCAGTTCACTGCCGTTTACCGACAGGCCATCTGACAGCACCAGCACGCCGCGCAGATCATCGGCCATCAAACGTTCTGACAGTTGCTGGCCGGCGGCACGTGATTCCGAACTGTCATTCACAGTCGCGGTCGCCACCTCCAGACGGCTTTCGCCGAATGAAACCACCGCGACCGCAAGGCTGTCATCACTTATTTCCGTGCCGAAAATCTCTCCCGATGTCGAGCAACCGGCAATAA
>CAMYKJ010000203.1:3428-4618 GCA_947258945.1 uncultured Ectothiorhodospiraceae bacterium | reverse complement strand
GATGCTGGTAGCGGCGCTTGTGGCGCCAGGAGAGATACCCCAGCAGCCGTTTGTTCAGCAGCTGCCTGCCCCTGGCTCCTTCCAGGGTCGTCAGGTGGGGGTCGGAAATATGCGCGAATTGCTCCTGCATGCCGGTGAGCTCATACCCGGCGAATGATGGCGCCCAGGCCGGCCAGTTTCTGTTCGATATTGGCGTAGCCCCGGTCCAGGTGGTAAACCCTGTCTATGGACGTCTCGCCGTCCGCCGCCAGTGCTGCGATAACCAGGGCGGCGGACGCGCGCAAGTCGGTCGCCATCACCTGCGCGCCCTGCAGGCGCTCGGTGCCCTGAACCACAGCGACATGCCCTTCCAGGGAGATATTTGCACCCATACGCTGCAGCTCGGCAACGTGCATGAAGCGGTTCTCGAAAATGTTCTCCACCACCGTGGCCGTGCCCTCGGCCAGCGCGTTGAGTGCCATGAACTGCGCCTGCATGTCGGTGGGGAAGGCCGGGTAGGGCGCGGTACTGATATTGACTGCCCGGCAGCGCCTGCCACCGCTGTCGAGCTCGACCCAGTCGGCGCCGTGGCGGAGTTTGACACCTGCGTCCTCCAGCTTGGTCAGCACGAAGCGGAGGAAATCCGGATCGGTATTCAGAATGGTCACCTTGCCGCGGGTGGCGGCCGCCGCGACCAGGAGCGTGCTGCTTTCGATGCGGTCAGGCGGCACTCGGTGACTGGTTCCCCGCAGGCGGCTCACCCCCTCGACGGTCAGCTGGCTGCTGCCGATACCCTCGATGGCCGCACCCATCGCAATCAGCAACCTGGCGAGGTCGCTGACCTCCGGTTCCATGGCGGCGTTTTCAATCACGGTGGTGCCATCGGCCAGCGCGGCCGCCATCAGCAGATTTTCGGTCCCTGTCACCGAGGGTGTGTCCAGGAGGATATGGGCGCCCCGCAGGCGCGTGGCCCTGGCCTTGATATAACCGCCCTCGATCGCGATGTCGGCCCCCATGCGTTTTAGTCCCGAGATATGCTCGTTTACCGGCCTGGAGCCTATGGCGCAGCCCCCCGGGAGGGAAATATCCGCCTCGCCAAAACGGGCGAGCAATGGGCCGAGCAGCAGGATGGACCCGCGCATGGTTTTCACTAACTCATAAGGGGCTCGTACGGAGTGCACCTGGCTGGTATCGATACTCAGCTCGGTTTC
>CAMYKJ010000203.1:0-3349 GCA_947258945.1 uncultured Ectothiorhodospiraceae bacterium | reverse complement strand
ATGGCGTCGATTTGCGCGCTGCTGTGGGCAGCGCTGACGCTGTTGCGCAGCAGGAAGTTGGTCGATGGCGAAGCCGGCGGTACGACCAGGTTGACATAGACGCCCGCTTCCATCAGCGCGTTCCAGCAGTTGATCGCCTGGGAGCGGTCCTCCAGTGTTACCGCTACCACGGGACTGGGGGAGGGCCCAATTGCGAGGCCAAGCGCCTGTAGCCCACTGTACAGGCGCTTGGCATTGTCCCACAACTGACGGCGCAATCCGGGCTCGCTCTGCAGGATTTGCAGTGCTTTGCGCGTGGAGGCTACCATCATCGGGGAAGACGATGCAGTGAAAATATAGGAGCGGATGCAGTAGCGGATGGTTTCCAGCTCGGGATGCCTGCTCACGCAGTACCCGCCGGTTGCACCCAGGCTCTTGCTGAAGGTTCCGGCAATGAAATCGATCTCGCTCTCAACCCCGGCAGCTTCGGCCGCGCCACGACCGTGGGTGCCCAGCACCCCCATCGAGTGCGCCTCATCGACGAACAGCCAGCCGCCATACTCCCGCTTCACAGCAACAATTTCCTGCAGTGGAGCCGTGTCTCCGAGCATGCTGTATATGCCTTCGACCACGATCAGGGTCTGGCTGGCGCGCTCGCCCAGACGTCGCAGCCGCTTGGCCAGATCCTCAGGATCGTTGTGCTTGAAGCGGATGACTTCGGCGCCACTGAGCTGCACGCCCGCGTAGATGCTGGCGTGGCTATCAGCGTCCAGCAGAATAACCTCGCCGGGCCCCACCAGGGTAGCGCACATCCCCATGGTGGCGGCAAAGCCGGTGGTAAAGATGATCGCGTGATTCACGCCGTAGAAGGCCGCCAGCTCACGCTCCAGCGTGTGGTGCTCGATGAAGGTGCCATTGGCCAGGCGCGAACCAGTGGTGCCGGTTCCCCATTTCCCCGCCGCTTCCTGGGCGGCGCTGATACAGCGTGGGTCAAACGACAGACCCAGGTAATTGTTGGTGCCCGCCAGAATTACCTTGCGGCCGCTCACCACAGCCTCGGTGGCGGACAGGATTTTCTCGGTGATCGCACCAAAGGGGACGACATCCTGCGCAGCCAGCTCAGCCTGAAATTGGGCCATGGCATCGAATTTCTCAAACAACATGGTGGTCAGGCGTCCAGTTCGTGCAATTTCCGGGCGAAGTCTCCCAGGGTATACACATCCGGGAGTATATTGAGTGGGATGGAGATGTCGAACCGATCCTCGATTTTTTCCACGAACTCCATTACTTCCAGCGAACTGAGTCCGATATCCGCGACCAGCTCGGTGGCCTCGGACAGGACCAGGCTGCCCTTGTTATGCACGTCCAGCACCGAGTACATGAAGTCAAGGTAGTCCCGATATTCGGTCATGACTGCTAAATCCTTGTGGTAGCGCCGACGAGCCGCTAGATTGCGAAAGACGAAACTATAACGACGGAAACCGGGCAATGCCAGTAGTTTGGCTGATAGATGCATACCGTGCGGGCGAACGCACACAGCTTCGCGCACTGGTGCAGGCACTGGGCTGGCCGTGTGAAACCAAACAGCTGGGTTACCGAAAATTTGACCTGATCACACACCTGCTACCGGGCGGGTCACTGCGCGGCATTCACCGCGCCAGCCGGGAGTCTCTGCAGCCGCCCTGGCCCGACCTGGTTGTTTCCTGCGGTGTTCGCAACGAGCCCGTCTGTCGCTGGATAAGGGAGCAATCGGGGGGCGGGTGCCGCTATGTACACATCGGCCGACCCTGGGCCGATCCCTCGCTGTTCGATCTGGTCATCACCACACCGCAGTACCGCGTGCCCAATCGTGAAAACGTGGTCCAGAACGAGCTAACCCTGCACCAGGTAAGCCAGTCGCGGATAGCGCAGGGTGCTGTCGAATGGAAGAACACCTGGCGGGATTTACCCCGACCGCTGATCGCGGTTATGGTGGGCGGCAACAGCGGGCCTTTCACGCTGGGCCCCAGGGCAGCCGCCCGACTGGGACGGGAGGCCTCGAAACTGGCACGGGATTCCGGCGGCGCCCTGTTGGTAAGCACCAGTTCACGCACTTCCGCCCCGGCGACTGGTGCCCTGCAGCGGGCGCTGGACGCACCGCACTATTGGCATGTCTGGCGCCCGGCCGGGGAGCCCAACCCCTACTGGGGGATGCTAGGGCTGGCCGACCGCTTCATCATCACCGCTGACAGTATCGCGATGCTTTCGGAGGCCTGCGCCACCGGCAAGCCGGTCGACATGTTCGACCTCGGAGGCATGTGCGAGAGCGTGGATCAGCCGCGCGACTTCCGGCTTGGCGGCTTGTTGTACCGGGCCCTGTTGAACTGGGGGTGGATGCCCCTGACGCGCGATATAAGCCTGGTACACAAGGAGTTGGTGGCCTCCGGCCGCGCGGCCTGGTTGGGGGATGAGCGACGGCCTTTACGGGTACAGGACTCAACCGACATGGCGCGGGCGGTCAGGGCGGTAAAGGGTTTATTTGGAGAGTTCGGTGACGCCAGCGGCGTCGACTAGCTGGACCGTCCCGGCTTGCAAGTAGTAAACCCGGCTGGCCGCATGCACCAAAGCGCGGTTGTGCGATATGGCCAGTATAGAAAGCTGGCCCGTCAGGTTTTCCAGGGTTCGCCGAATGGCGTCCTCGCTCTCGTGGTCCAGGGCACTGGTGGCCTCATCGAGAATCAGCAGTTGCGGTTTGTTAACCAGCGCCCTGGCTATGGCCACACGCTGTCGCTGGCCACCCGACAGTTTGCCGCCGCGTTCGCCGACCACCGTTTCCAGACCGTCGGGTAGCGCGGCAACGAAGTCCGAGGCGCCGGCCGCTTGCAGGGCCCACTCGACGTCCGCCTGTTGCAGCGTCGGATCACCCAGCGTTATGTTGTGCATGATGGTATCGTGCAACAGGATCGTTTCCTGCGGCACGTAGCCGATCATTCTGCGCCAGGCCTGGATATCCACCTCCTGCAGCGGTTTGCCATCGAGCGTGATCGCTCCTGCGTCGGGGCGTATCAGGCCGATCGCCAAATCCACGATGGTGGTCTTGCCGGAACCCGACGACCCGATCAGGGTAGTGAACGCACCCGCATCGATGGTCAGCGACAGGTTCGTCAGGACGGGATGCTGGCCATAGCCGAAGTCAACGTTGTGGAATTCCAGCCGCTCATTAAAACTGGGCGGAATACCACCGTCGAGTTTCTCTTCCGCCTGTTTCGCTTCGGCAATGGAATGTTTCAGCGCCCAGAATGCGCTCTCCCCCTGCACCAGTTTCTGGTACTGCTTCTGCACCTTGCCGAGAAAGGCAAAGGTCCTGCCCAACGCGATGACCAGCACTATG
>CAMYKJ010000202.1 GCA_947258945.1 uncultured Ectothiorhodospiraceae bacterium | reverse complement strand
GCGGAATGAATTCATGATGCCCCACACCGTGCCGAACAGGCCGACATAGGGACTGGTCGAACCCACGGTCGCGAGGAAGGACAGGTGCGTCTCGAGGTCGTCGGTCTCGCGCGACAGCGCCACGCGCATGACGCGCTGCGCGCCCTCCACCACGTTGCGCGCATCCGCCCCGACCTGCTTGCGCAGACGCGCAAACTCGCTGAAGCCGGCCTGGAAGATACCGGCCATGCCGATCACCTCGCGCGGGTTGTCCGCCACCTCGCGGTACAGCGAGGCCAGGTCACCCCCCGACCAGAACCGGTCCTCGAAATCATCCGCCGCCGTCTGCGCCGCCTTCAGGGCGCTGCGCCGGCGGAATATCATGGTCCACGAAACCATCGACACCGCCAGCAGCAACAGCATGACCATCTGCACGACAAAACTCGCACCCATGATCAGGTGGGCAAAGGACATGTCAGACGACATCCGTTATCTCCTTGAGAATGAAATCGGGTATCGGGCTCACCCTGAACGTGGAGGCGACCAGGCAGGCCACCTTCACCTGCGCACTGCAGAGGATGTTGCCAGCACCACCTGCGCGCATCACGGTCTGCCCGAATGTCAGGCTGGCCCTGCTGTTCGCGAGTATATCCGTACCGATAGTCAGCATGTCATTGAAGCGCGCGGGCGCATGGTAATCGATGTTGACCTGGCGTACGGCAAACAGGATGTCGTGCTCCTCGATCAGGCGGTCCTGCTCGATGCCGAGACTGCGCAGCCATTCCGTGCGCGCACGCTCCATGAAACGCAGGTAGTTTGCGTAATAGACCACGCCGCCGTTGTCGGTATCTTCATAATAAACGCGAACCTGCCACTCGAACTGCGCCATTCAATGACCCTTGTTGACCGCCTCCACATTAATAAATTCCCGGTTGCAGGAAAATTCCCGGCAACCTGCGATTTGTTCGTGTTGCACGTCATTGCGCGGAACGCTGGTGACGAGAGTTCGCCCTCGCATCGGCAAACATATCTGAAGTCCCGTGGATATTACCGGAAATGAAAGCAAGGGGGTGTAGCAGATCGGCGACAAACCTGTGTCAGTGCGACATGCCACTCCATGGCCTCCGGCATCGACTGTACCGGCGGTTTCAGCCCGCAATGCAGCCACGCATTGCGCGTGGCAACCCGGCCGCGCGGCGTGCGCATGATAAACCCCTGCTGGATCAGGTAGGGTTCGAGCACATCCTCGATGGTGCCGCGCTCCTCGCCGATGGCCGCTGCCAGGTTATCCACGCCAACCGGTCCGCCGGCAAACTTTTCGATAATCGTCATGAGCAGGCGGCGGTCCTGTGTGTCGAATCCCTGGTCATCGACATTCAGCATGGTCATGGCCGCCTGCGCCACGTCCAGGGTAATGCGCCCCTCTGCCTTGACCTCGGCGTAGTCACGCACCCGGCGCAGCAGGCGGTTGGCGATGCGCGGCGTACCGCGCGAACGCTGCGCCAGTTCGAGTGCCCCGTCCGTATCGAGATCGATCGACAGGATCCCGGCCGCACGCTGCAGGATAGACGCCAGGTCGGCCGCGTTGTAGAACTCCAGTCGCTGCACAATGCCGAATCGGTCGCGCAGCGGCGAGGTCAGCAGGCCCGCACGGGTGGTGGCGCCGACCAGCGTGAACGGCGGCAGGTCGAGCTTGATGGAGCGCGCCGCGGGACCCTCGCCGATCATGATGTCCAGCTGGAAGTCTTCCATGGCCGGATAGAGGATCTCCTCGACCACCGGGCTCAGACGGTGGATCTCGTCGACGAACAGCACGTCGTTCGGTTCGAGGTTGGTCAGCAGTGCCGCCAGGTCGCCGGGTTTTTCCAGCACGGGACCGGCCGTGTGGCGCAGATTGGCGTCCATTTCATTGGCGATGATGTGGGCCAGCGTGGTCTTGCCGAGGCCCGGCGGGCCGAAGATCAGGGTGTGGTCCAGGGCATCCCCGCGCCTGCTCGCGGCCTGGATAAAAATATCCATTTGTTCAGAGACTTGCGCTTGCCCCACGTAGTCCTGCAGGCGCTGGGGCCGGACCGTCCGGTCGTGGACCTCGTCCTCTTTCGAACCTGCAGGTGTAACCAGTCGGTCGGCTTCAATCATGGGCCTGTAGTTTCAACGCTGACGCGCTTTGAATCAAGTTATTGCACCGCAGCCTGCAGCGCCTGGCGGATGATCTCTTCCGGGGACAGATCGGCCGCGTTGACTGCGCGCACCATGCGACTCGCCTCATGCGGCTTGTAGCCCAGACCGACCAGCGCGCTGACGGCGTCCTCGACCGGGTTGAGGGGTACCTCCACGGCCGGGTCCACGCTCGGCACACCGGTTGCGGCAACCTCCTTGTCCAGGCGATCGCGCAGCTCCATGACCAGCCGTTCGGCCGTCTTCTTGCCGATGCCGGGCAGCCGCACCAGCGTATCGATATCGCCCTGCCGGACACATCGCACGAACTGCACCGGCTCCATGCCGGACAGTATCGTCAGTGCCAGGCGGGCACCGACCCCGTTGACCTTGAGCAGGTGCCGAAACAGCTCCCGGTCGGCCGGCTTGCTGAAGCCATAGAGGGTGTGGGCATCCTCGCGCACCGCCAGGTGGGTATAGAGCGTGACCTCTTCGCCGACTTCCGGCAGGGTGTAGAAGGTCGTCATCGGCGCATCGACCTCGTAGCCGACACCGTGCACGTCCAGCAACAGCTGCGGCGGCTGTTTGTACAGGATGCGCCCGCGCAGCAGGCCGATCATACGGTGGCCTCCCCGTCCGGGTGCCGGCGGGCCTGCAGGCGCCGCTGCGTCTCGCGGTAATGGCCATGGCAGACCGCCACGCCCAGCGCATCGGCCGCGTCACCCGGCGGCGACTGCGGCAGGGACAGCAGCACGCACATCATGTGCTGCACCTGCTCCTTGCTCGCGCCGCCGCGCCCGACCACGGCCTGCTTGATCTGGCGTGCCGCATATTCCTCCACCGTGACACCGGCCTGCACGCCGGCACAGATGGCCGCGCCGCGTGCCTGCCCCAGCTTCAGGGCGGAATCGGCGTTCTTGTTCATGAAGACCTGTTCAACGGCCATCTCCTGCGGGCAATACTCGCGTATGACCTGGCTGACCCCGTCGAAGATGATACCCAGCCGCTCGGCCAGCGACTCGCCCCGCGCACGCACGCAGCCGCTGGCAATGTAACGGATATGCTGCCCGTCCTGGTCAACGATCCCGTAACCGGTTACCCGCGAACCCGGATCGATGCCGAGGATACGGATCATAACGAAGTGTGTGTATGGCCAGTCATGTTATATGCCGCCAGTGTATAAGCGTACAGGGTGCGCCATGCGCACCATGAATCAACCGCTTAATTTTCATTTCGGTGCGCACAGCGCACCCTACCCCAACTGCCGCATGATTTCTTCGGAAATATCCGCATTGGAATAGACCTCCTGCACGTCGTCAAGGTCTTCCAGGCGCTCCAGCAGGCGCACCATTTTCTCGGCGTCGGCCAGTTCCAGCGGCGTGGTGTTTGCCGCACGCATGGTGACTTCGGCCTGCTCGGGCTCCAGTCCGGCCCCTTTCATCGCATCGCGGATATCGATAAACGTCTCCGGCTGCGTCACTACATCGAACGATCCGTCATCATTGCCGACCACATCATCCGCACCGGCCTCGAGCGCCGCTTCCATCAGTGCATCCTCGTCACTGCCCTGCGGATAACTGAGGATGCCGGCCTGGGTGAACTGGTAGGCCACCGACCCGTCGGTGCCGAGATTGCCGCCGGCCTTGGTAAAGGCGTGCCGCACCTCGGCCACGGTACGGTTGCGGTTGTCGGTCAGGCAATCGACCATGACGGCC
>CAMYKJ010000201.1 GCA_947258945.1 uncultured Ectothiorhodospiraceae bacterium | reverse complement strand
CGGATCATTCACTCGACAGGACGTCAGCACCAAACGTCCGAAAGACGCCCCCGGCAAGCAGGCGCGCCGGGACATCCTCGCCGAGCAGGTCGCGGAGCTCGACCGCTTGCAGCGCATCTTCTACGCCCATGACCGTCACGCCCTGCTGCTGGTATTCCAGGGCATGGATGCCGCCGGCAAGGACAGCACTATCCGTTCGATCCTGCAGGGCGTCAATCCGGCCGGCTGCCAGGTATTTTCCTTCAAGCAGCCCTCGGCCGAGGAACTGGACCATGATTTTCTCTGGCGCAGCAGCCGGCGTTTGCCGGAGCGTGGTCGCATCGGCGTGTTTAACCGCAGCTACTACGAGGAAGTGCTGGTCGTGCGGGTGCATCCCGAGTATCTGGGGGGGCAGCAGCTGCCGGCAGGTGTGGACCTCGACAACATCTGGCAGGATCGTTACGCATCCATCCGTGATCACGAAAAACACCTGGCGCAGAATGGCACGGTGATCCTGAAATTCTGGCTCAATGTCTCGCGCGAGGAGCAGGGCCAGCGCTTCCTCGACCGGCTCAATGAGCCGGAGAAGAACTGGAAGTTTTCCACCGGCGATATGCGCGAGCGCGGCTACTGGGATGCCTACATGCAGGCCTTCGAGACCGCCGTGCGCGAGACGTCCCGGCCCTGGGCGCCGTGGTATGCGATACCCGCCGACAGCAAGTCCTATATGCGCATGACAGTGGCGGATATCGTGGTACGCGCCATGCAGTCGCTGAACATGCATTACCCCGAGGTGCACGCGGAGGAGCGCAAGCACTTCGACGAACTGCGCCGCCAGCTGGAGGACGAAGCGGGGCACCAGGACACCTGATTCCGGGCATTTCACCCGTCACCGGCGCTAATTGCGCACATTCCGCTACAAATTACCGCGGAATGGTCGATATGAACTGCAATCAGTCTGGATAGCAGCCTGCCGGAGTACGATGGAGTTTTACCTTAAAAAAGGCGAGTCGGCCGGAAACGCCATACGGCGGATCAATCTCGAGCTGCGTGCGCGCATTATCGGCATTTTCAATGACGAGTCACTCGATGCCGACACCGCCGTGCAGGAAATCCGCACCTGTATCGAAAAGCTGCGTGCCGTGCTGCGCTTCACCCGGCCGGCGATGAAGAGCGCGGTATTCCGGCGCAGTGATCGGGCGCTTGAAGAATTCTCCAGTGAAATCAAAGATATGCGCGAGAGCGCCGTCATGGTCGAGACCTTCGACTGCCTCACCGACCATTACCGGCCATTTCTCAACAACGAGGAATTGCAGACGGTCAGGCAGGCCCTGCAGAACCGGCATGTGCAGGCAATGGAGGCATACCGGGAACGACTGGATATGAAGGAACTCGAGTCGGCCTTTGTCCAGCTCGAACTGTTTCTGGACCGCACCGACCGGGTGAAACTGACGCGCAGCATGCTGAAATCCTCGGTGCAGGATGTCTACAGTCGTGGCCGCGAACTGCAGCAGTCGCTCGAGCAGGACCCGGACACGGAATACAGTCACAGCCTGCGCCTCGAGGCCAGGTACCTGTGGCACCAGTTGCGCATGCTGGAGCAGCAGGCCCCGGGCGAGGTGCTGACCACGATCGGCGATCTCGAAGCGCTGGGCGAATTACTCGCTGATGATAACGATATGGCGGTGCTGGCGGAAAACCTGCGCACCCGCTCCGGACTGTGTTGTAACCGCATACAGGCCGAGCTGCTCGACAGCCTGGCCGAGACCCGACGCATTGCATTGCTGTCCGCCGTCCTGCGTCGCTCTGCCGGGATTTACGCGCGCATGCCGGATCAATTCATCGCCGACCTGTTCCCGCAAGCCGAATAGGGATGCCCGGCAGATCCTGAAGGTACACGGTTACCCGCACTTGCATGAAGCGGGGCTGCGGCCAGTCTGTCAGGCGCGCTGCTGATTCAATGCGTCGTAAATTTTCCCGGCAAGCTGTTTGAATCCGCCGGGTCCGGGGTGGATCTCGTTCAACCAGCCGGTCCCGGGGTCGATGGTTCCCCGCGTATTGACCACCACCAGGCGCTCGGGATGCCTGGCCTGTACTTTCAGCAGGCAGTCTGCCAGGCAGTCAATCAGGTGCCTGACCAGCGGTACATGATGCTTCACCGGTACCTGCCTGTTGACCAGGTATGGATACAACCATGACCTGCCCTTGTTTACCTTGAAGAGCCCGCCGAAAAACTCCGCGCCCTGCGGGTCCGGAATCGGGTAGTCGTAGGTATGCGTAATGATCCTGATATTTTTATTGAGCGAGTATTCGTTGCAGTACTCGACCAGATCTTCATAGGCGTGGGATATCTGGGTCATTCGCCGGTTCAGTCTGCGCTTGAAAAGATAATCTTCAAAGTTATTCGAGTCCACATTGCTTTTCAGAAAATAGTCGAAATCCCATCTGCCCACGATGTCATTGCCGCCCCCCGAGAACAGCAGAAAGTCGACAGGATGTTTGTGAATGCTCTTCAGCAGCCTGAACTTGCTTTCACCCGATAGCATATCCACCGCCTCGTCGCCGTTGCTGGCCAGGTGCAGCAGGTTGAAGCGCTCCAGATTCTTCAGGTAATTAATAATGTTGTTGGGCTTTCCGGCGAAGATCCATTTGCCGGGGTTTTCCGGCGAAGATCCATTTGCCGGGGTAGGCAAACCAGGAATCGCCTTCCGCGACCAGATTGGTGCGATGCGGGTAGCGCCGTATCAATTGGGTAAACTCACTGTCCCTTGAGGTTGATCTGATGGCAGACCATTGTTTGCGTTTTTTATGTGGCGGCATGCCTATATCGCTCCATGGCGTGGAATTGAAAGGCTGAGTGGATCGTGAGCATACTGACTCGCCCCGGGCGCAGACATAACAGGCATCCTCAACGGTGCGGATTCTCCGGAACGTGTCCCGTCTCTGTTACTCGGTTTCCGCCCGCAAACGCAGGCGGAACAGCCCCTCCAGGTGGGAGTCGCTGGTGAAATACAGTGCGCCCTTCGGTCCGAAGGCCACGCCGACCGGACGTGCCAGGCGCTCGCCGTTCTCGCGCTGGAAACCGGTAACGAGATCAACCACGTCTTTTGCCTCGCCGTCTTCGAACCGGACCATGAACAGGGCAGGGTGGCGCCGGGTCGCGCGGTCCCCAAACGCGCGGCCTGCGGGTTTCGTACCCCACGATCCCTTCAGCGCCACGATGGCGTTGCCACTGTACTGGCCGCCCCAGGCCGATGGCGGGACAAAGGCGACACCCATGGGTGCATTGCGCGACGGAAAGGTCGCGACCGGCAGGCTGACGGCCGTTGCCGGTCCGGGGGGCTGCTTGCGAACACATGTATCGCGTTGCAGTCGCCGGCCGTCGAACTGGAACCACGGCATGCCGTGAAATGAACCGGGCGTCAGCTGCGCAAAATATTCCGGCGGCTGCTCGTAACCGAGGTGGTCCGGACCGTTGTTGCTGGCATACAGTACACCGCTGTCCGGGTGCCAGTCGAAACCGACCGGATTGCGCAGGCCCGCGGCATATGGTTGCCAGCGCGGCTGTTCGCCGGACTCGTCCAGTACCAGCACGCCGCCACGGCGATCGTCAAACGCATAACTGTCGTGCAGGTACTCGTCCGAACAGTTGCCGGTGATACCGAGCGCGACATACACGCGACCGTCGGGTCCGATGGCGACGCTGCGGCTGTTATGGCCGCCGCCGCCCGGCAGTGCCAGCA
>CAMYKJ010000200.1 GCA_947258945.1 uncultured Ectothiorhodospiraceae bacterium | reverse complement strand
GATGAGCCAAGTACCTGCCGCGGCATTACCGGCACCGAGTACCTGGGTGCGGATATCTTCCGCGACTTTTGCCAGTCCGATCCGTCCAGCAGCCCGCGCAAGGTGACTGTTACGCAGACCTCGCATGGCAATCCCGTGAGCGGCGACCGGCTCGGTCGGGATGCCAAGGTGACCGGCAACGAACCGGGGACCTGCAAACTGGTGACCGGCGACGAGTATGTCAGCGCCGAGCAGTCACAGTCATATTGCGGCGAGTTCCTCACCAAATCGCCAGGCAAGGTCTTGCAGAGTGAAACCCGCAAGGGCAAATCGATGACCGGGACCAATGTGGGTCGCTCCGACAAGGTCACGGGTGACGAGCCTGGCATGAACCGCATGCTGACCGGTACCCAGTACACGCAGCCCGAGGACATCGGCACGGCACCGCACAAGGTCGGCACCAGCGGTACGCTGCGGGGCGGCAGCGTGACCGGCACCATGGTGGGCCGGCGTGAACGCATGACGGGTGACGAGGCCGGCAGCTGCCGTGATGTCACCGGCGATGATTACATCGGCCAGGAGCAGTACAGCGGCTTCTGTAATACCGCGCCGCAACCCCAGGACCGCAAGGTCGGCGTTTCTGCAACGTTCAAGGGCAAGGCGGTGAGTGGCACCATGACCGGCCGTTCCGCCAGCGTGACCGGCGATGAGCCGGGCAGTTGCAAGGCCGTCACCGGTACACCCTATGCAGGTGCCGAGCAGTACGATGCCTTTTGCGCCACCGATGAGGCGGCGGTGTCCGCAGCGCGTACGCGGCCGTTGCGCAGCACGCCCGGTTCCGTCATGACCGGTTTGCAACCCGGTACGGGTGGCAAGATGACCGGCGACCGCAAGGGCGCCTGCGAGCCGGTTTCCGGTACGCCGTATGTCGGCGCCGACCAGTTTGCCGACGCCTGTCCCGCCACGCCCGCCGATACCGCCAGCCCGGATTTTCCGCAGGCAGCGGGTGGTACGCCCTGGCAGCAGTTCAGTGTGGCCTCTCCGTCGGGCGGTGCACAGCAGGCGCTGGGCTCGACCGGTGTGACCGGTAACCAGTACGAGCAGGGCCATATTACCGGTCCGTTCGGCATGGCTCCCGGCAAGGTAACCGGTACCGAGGAGGCGCGGTTTGGCCAGGACACGGTTCAGGCTGGCGATATTCGGCCTGTTGTTGCCGAGGAGCTCGAAGGGCGCGTCAAGTCGAGGATTACCGGTGAAGGTCAGGATGCAGGTCTGAAGATTACCGGAGATGACTGGGAACTTGGAGGCAGAACGACCGGGACGGAAGGCGTTTCTGCCACAGTCCGTAATCCGACTGAGCGTATGGGCCCCTCCCATGCAATGGCTGTCACCCAAAAGCGTAACGAAGAGCTTCCGAAGCCGAACAGCAAGGTGACCGGTGGTAGTGGAAACACGGAAAAAGGTTCGCTTATCACCTATTCAGGAGGTGCTCGCGGCTAACGCCTGGGTCAGATCCTGATGTTGAGCGCACGTCACAGAAACAAACGCAACGTGTCACCGGGTCGGGCTGCGGCACCGCGTGGTCGTCCCGGTGATCGGGCGGGAGTGCCTGCTGGTGTGGGTGTTGTACCGGTGCGTGCGAGCGCGACAGGAAGACATGCACTGACGCGGGGTGACGAGAATGCGCATCTTTTTGACTATGAGCGCAGTATCAAGGAAGCATTTGATTCGATCGTACCGACGCTGAAAAAGATTTCTGCACTGCAGCATGAATCTGATTTTGACTCACAGTCGCAGAAAATTGCGCGTCAGCACCTGGGTTTTGAGCTGCCGGCAACTCTGCTTGATGATGCCTGGGTGGATCAACTGGATATGCGCAGCCTGTTCGCCTGGTGTGTGTTCGAAACCTATCACCGCTTCTGTGACGAGGTGTTCAGCAGCGATCCGCTGGCAGACAAGTGCGAGGCGCAGTTCCAGGCGCTGCTGCAGGACTGCGGTTTCCATCTGCTGGATGTGTCGCCCTGTGCGGATGGGCGGCTGGCACACGTCATACGCTATGTCCTTCGTCTGCCCTACAAGGCGGTGCGCCGCCGCTCCTACGCGGGAGCGATGTTCGATATCGAGGACAGCCTCGAGAAGTGGGTCAGGACGGAGCTGGTGCGCTTTCGCGAAGGCCAGCCAAATACGGCTGATGAGCCGACGCGCTATCTGAAAGCTGTTGTCTACCACCACAGCTCTGTCGACCCGGAACATGAGGGTTGTGCGGCACACGGTTCGGATACACAAAAAGCGGCACAGGGCGGTCTCGAGCGTTTGATCGGATTTCGGCAGGCAGTTGAGAACATGCACTGCTGTGGCGCGTCGATTGACTGTTTGCTGATTGGCATGGACACGGATACCGATGCCATCCGCATTCATATGCCGGCTGCAGATGGTGGAATTGACCTGGAAAAATATATCGACAGCCAGGTCGTTTATGAAAATACATTACACATGAACGCCGGTGCGGCCGGGCAGTGGTTGATCGGGCATATCCGTGAGCAGGGTGGCGAGTTCCTGGGTGACGGGATGGCGCGGTTCATTGCTTACCTGCTGACCAATAACCTTTCTCAGGTTGATTATGTGCGTAATTACAGCTGCGTAACCTGACGTTCTTCGCCTACATGAATACGGTCGAGGAAGCGGCGGCGGACCTGGATGTCGGCATCAAGATTTTTACCGGATTGAACGTTTCACACGGTCTGCCGGTACCGATCGTGGTCCGCTTTGACTATCACGGCAATGTGCCGGGCGCACGGGAGCGCGCAGAGCAGCATTGCAGGCGTGTTTCGGATGCGCTGCACACCCGCTATCGGGAACTGAGTGATCGCGGTCTGCTGCATACCCTGCAGGTGGTGCGTGATATCAGCGCGGCTGGCCAAATCGAGATACTGGATTGTTCCGTGAAGACAACGGCAGCCGCGGGAGCGCATTGATGAAGATCTGTCAGGTAGAAAAGCCGCTGGTCGCAACCAACCGCATTCCGGGGCTGGAGCACAAGCACATGAAGGTCGTGCGCGACGGCAGTGCGCAAATGGTGGCCGTCGACGTGGTCGGCGCCAAGCCGGGCGATTGGGTGATCTGCGTCGGCAGTTCCGCCGCGCGCGAAGCCGCCGGCAGCCCGAAATATCCGAGTGATTTCACCATTGTCGGCATCATCGATAACTGGGTGCCGGAAGAGGCAGAGCAGTAATGGAGATCATGCGGGCGGAAGATACGCTGGTTTGCACGAACCGTTCACCCGGTTTGCAGCATATGAGCCTGCGGGTGCTGCGTGACCGGTACGGCAAACCGCAGGTTGCGGTCGACCCGGTTGGCGTACGTCCGGGCAACTGGGTGTTTACCATGAGTGGTTCCGCTGCGCGCCATGCCACGGGGAATTTCGAGGTCCTGACCGACCTGACGATCGGCGGCATTATCGATTTCTGGGAGGCTGAGAATGATCAGCCGACTGGTATTACAGTAGCAACGAGTTAGACGTTGTAGATGTTTTTTTAGAGTAAGTTAATCAAGTCAACAATCTAGGAGATAGTAAAATGGCAAATGACAATTACGGCATTGCACTGGGTATGATCGAAACCCGCGGACTGGTTCCGGCAATCGAAGCA
>CAMYKJ010000199.1 GCA_947258945.1 uncultured Ectothiorhodospiraceae bacterium | reverse complement strand
CTGTTACTCGGCACGCCGGTACTGAGCCTGATCGGCGCCGTCGGTGTGGCGCTGACGGTCGGCCTGCGCAAGGGAGGGATGATCCTGTCCCTGCTCGTGTTACCCTTATATATACCCTTACTGATATTTGCTTCGAGCGCGGTAGACTCGGCGGCAGCCGGCCTGCCCGTCACGGCCCATCTGTCGCTGATTGCCGCATTGCTGGTCCTGGCACTGAGTCTTTCGCCGTTCGCCACGGCCGCGGCACTGCGTGTCAGCCTGAGTTGATTAATGCAACACCGTTCCCATAAACTCACTCTGTTAAACTGGGCACACGCGTTTACAGGTGTGCCCTTGGCCGCAAACGTCTTGCCGGGAAAACCCGTCATTGCGAGCGCAGCGAAGCAATCTCGTGAATGTGGCATGCCAGGGAGATTGCTTCGCTGCGCTCGCAATGACGCCTATCGTTTACGGCAACGACTGCACCTGCAAGGCTCTGCATGAGACAGCAATGATATTTAGTAATTTCTTTCACAAAATGGCGTCACCGAAACACTTCTACCGCATCGCCGGGCGACTGATCCCGTGGCTGGCCGGTGCCTGCCTGCTGCTGGTGCTGGCCGGTCTGTATTACGGCCTGCTGGTGGCGCCGCCGGATTATCAGCAGGGTGACAGTTACCGCATCATGTTCATCCACGTGCCGGCCGCCTGGATGTCGCTGTTTATCTACGTTGTCATGGCCGGCGCCGGCGCCATCGGCCTCATCTGGCGCATCAAACTGGCCGAGGTGATCACCATCAGCAGTGCCCCCGTGGGCGCCTCGTTTACCTTCCTCGCACTGGTGACCGGATCGATCTGGGGCAAACCGATGTGGGGCACCTGGTGGGTCTGGGACGCACGCCTCACCTCGGAGCTGATCCTCTTGTTCCTGTATCTGGGCGTGATCGCCCTGCACAGCGCCATCGAAGACCGGCGCATGGCCGCGCGCGCCGTGGCCATCCTGGCACTGGTGGGCGTCATCAATATTCCGATCATTCACTACTCGGTGGAATGGTGGAATACCCTGCACCAGGGCCCGACCGTGACCAAGTTCGACAAACCGTCCATTCACCTGAGCATGCTGATCCCGCTGCTGCTGATGGCCGTGGCCTTCAAGCTTTACTACGTATTCGTGGTGCTGATGCGCGCCCGCTGCGAGGTGCTGGAACGCGAACGCAATACCGTCTGGGTCCGGGAACTCGCGGAGGAAAAATGAATCTGAATGAATTCCTGCACATGGGTGGCTACGCGTTCTACGTATGGACCTCCTATGGCATCGCCCTGCTGGTCCTGGTGGTCAATATCATCCTGCCGGCCAGGCAGCGGACGAAAATTCTGGCAAATATCGCACGCAAGGCAAGGCGTGCGCGGAGTGAATCATGACACCCAAGCGCAGACAACGCATGCTGCTCATCGCCAGCATGGTCATAGGTGTTGGCATCGCCGCCGGCTTTGCCTTGAAGGCCTTTAACGAGAACCTCATGTTCTTCTATACGCCGACCGCCGTCGTCGCGGGCGAGGCGCCGGCCGATCACCTCATACGGGTCGGCGGCCTGGTAACGACCGGCAGCGTGCAGCGCAAGTCAGACGGTCTTACCGTCACCTTCGACATCACGGACAACAAGGACACCATCACGGTGCAATACACCGGCATCCTGCCCGACCTGTTCCGCGAGGGCCAGGGCATCGTGGCCCATGGCCGCCTGCAGGGCGACAGCCTGTTCGTCGCCGACGAGGTCCTTGCCAAGCATGACGAGAACTACATGCCGCCGGAAGTCGCCGACGCCCTCAAGACCGTGCACGAGGAAGGCAGCCGCGGGACTGTTGTTACGACTGACTAAACACGCTGTGAAGATAAATTTCATTGCCGGCAGTCACACAGATTATCCCTTCTCCCTCCGGGAGAAGGCCAGGATGAGGGGATATAAAGTCCGGCAGCATGCAATGCATATTGACCCCCTCTCCCCAACCCTCTCCCTGGGGGAGAGGGAGTATACGGAGCAACCGTAACAATGATCCCCGAGCTTGGTCACTTTGCCCTGATCCTGGCGCTATGCCTGTCACTGGTGCTGGCCATCATGCCCATGACCGGCAGCCTCGCCAACATACCGCGCTGGGTCGCCATGGCGAAACCGGCCGCGTGGGGACAGTTCTTCTTTACCGCGATTGCGTTTGCCTGCCTGGTCAATGCCTTCCTGAGCAACGACTTCTCGGTTGCCTATGTGGCAAACCACGGCAACAGCCTGCTGCCGACGGTCTACAAGGTATCGGCCGTGTGGGGTGCGCACGAGGGCTCGCTGCTGCTGTGGGCATTGATACTGTCCGGCTGGACCATCGCCGTGGCCACGCTGACCCGCAACTTGCCGGCCGTGATGCTGGCACGCGTGTTGTCCGTGATGGGCATGATCAGCATCGGTTTCATGTCGTTCCTGCTGTTCACCTCCAACCCGTTTGAACGTGTCTTCCCCGTGCCGCTCGAGGGCGGCGATCTCAATCCGTTGCTGCAGGACTTCGGGCTGGCCATCCACCCGCCGATGCTCTACATGGGCTACGTCGGCCTGTCGGTTGCCTTCAGCTTCGCCATTGCCGCACTGATCGGCGGCAAGCTGGATGCCACCTGGGCACGCTGGTCACGTCCCTGGACTACGGTGGCCTGGGTGTTTCTGACCGTCGGCATCACGCTGGGCAGCTGGTGGGCCTACTATGAACTCGGCTGGGGTGGCTGGTGGTTCTGGGATCCGGTCGAGAACGCCTCCTTCATGCCCTGGC
>CAMYKJ010000198.1 GCA_947258945.1 uncultured Ectothiorhodospiraceae bacterium | reverse complement strand
TGCTGGAGTATGCAAATGTCCGGCTTGCACAGGGTTACGGACATTCACTGCAAACGGAACATCCCGCTGATGGGGATTCCTGAATGTCAGCGACCGGCCGAGGCTGTGTGAAAACTAAAAATGAATTTTAAAAGTGGGATGCTAGTGCAAATACAGAAAGAATATTGCCATTTTGTCCCATATGCAGGAGGCAAATAGAGATCGACCTTTGCTTAAGTGGTAAATATTTTTGCTGTTTTTGAAAACGGTGCGTTTTTACACAGCCTGGGCCAATATATGACATTAGCGAACCTGGCAGGCAACGACCAGTTAACATCGGTAAGCGGTCATTCAATTAAATGCCCAGTACCGTGCGCATCAGGATAACCAGATCGCCTGCATCAAGTTGGGCGTTGACATTTAAATCACCCGCATAGAGTTCACCCGGTGTCGGCGGTGCCCCCATGATTCCCAACACAAACCGGGTCAGCAACAGGTAATCGGCGAGATCGACCTGGTCATCGAAGTTCATATCGCCCGGCAAGGGAGCCTCGCCGCTATCAAGCGGATCCGTACCGAGAGAAAGTTCAGTGGCGTCATCCGCACCATCGCCGTCCGTATCGGCGTCAAACGGGTTCAGATCGGTCAACGGGTTGTAGCCGGAGGCATCGCCGTCGAAATTCACCTCGTCGTAATCCGACACACCGTCGTTATCCGTATCGCTGTCATTAACCAGCGTGCCGATCAGTGTTTCGAGTGCATCGCTCAGCCCGTCACCGTCACTGTCGGGCTGCGGCAGGGTCTGGGGTATATCCTGAACCTCGAAGCAAACAAGGGAAAACGCGCCCTCCCTGCCAAACACGGCGCCCGCCGACTCCGCATTGCCGATACCGTTTTTGTGGCCCAAAGTCGCCCTGCCATTGCTGCCCATCCACAGGTCGGCGTCCTCGGTGTAGCCGTTCAGGGGCGTGAATGTGGAGCCGTTTCTCTCGTGTGTGCCGGCGTAGAGCGATATATGACCGGGTTCCGTGGTCGCCCAGGAACACGTAACCGCGTAACAATTGGTGCAACCGGCTTCGTCGACGGAGCCAAACGAGAAGGTCTGACTGACATCGGTAAAAAAGACGCTCTCGTAGGAGCGGTCACCCGGCTTGTGGTACCAATCCACGCTGAAACCGGTGCCGCCGGCTGAGTAGATGTCGGCCTCTTTCAGGTACCATACCGAAACAGTGGCATTTTCGTTCCTGTCCTGTGACCTTGCTTCGAGGAAGTGCATGTCCTTGTTGCCATATTTGACGCCCTGCACCCAGTGGCTGCTATTGTCAACGCCATGGGCGGCGAAAATGAGCAGGCGGTTAGAGCCTGCCACGTAGTGGGACTGAGGACTGGTCCCGTGATGGACCCAATCCATCGTGGGGGTCGACCCGGGTATGCACGCGCCGCAGTCGCCCGGGCAACTCTCACAGCTCTCGCCGAGGCTAACGTCACAGACGTTGTTGCCACATTGCTGGTTGGGAATGTAATCGCAAGCCAGATCGAACATCAGGCCGCCGAAACCGGGCGCCATGCCGGGCGTGCCTGAGTTGAGTCTGATCTTGATGAAATCATCCGGTAGAAAGTTGTCGAACCGGAACGTGTGCACGTCAGTCGTTCCATCGAAGGAAAGATTCGGAACCGGTGCATTGGGGTCGAAGCTTCCCTGGTCCGGTCTGCCGCCCCTCACTATGATGGAGTCCGCTGAATCGTGTGCATTGGCCGTGTTGTCAGTGACGATATGCATGCAGAAGGAGGCGGGCACGCCGTTTTTCATATAGATCTGGTTGACGGTGTTGTTGGTATTGTTTTCCGCCTGTTCGTCAACGACTGACCCGGAGAGGCCGGCAAAGCCGTTCGGCAGGATGAAACTATCCCAATAGCTGTAGCCGCCGCGCGTATAGACGCCTCTCCCGCTGCAGTTGTCGAAGCAATCGGGTTTATCGGCCGAGAAGGTCGTGTCTCCGAGATCCCAGGGGTTGAAATTGAATTCTAGCCAGCTTGGCAGATAAAGCTGCATGTTGTCGTCGGTACGTTTGGGACCGACAATGCCGGAGGCATCAAACTGCGGGAAATAGAAGCCGGCCTGCCCCCATCCCAGGAAGTTGGTGGTGGATACCGTGCGGACATAGGTAATGGTTTCGCCATAGGTCGCTGTGGCGAAAAGAAGAGCACCTACAATTGAGAAAAGATAGCGGAACATGGCTTCTTCCTTCCTCTGGAGAATGGCTTTGACCGTTCTGCTTACAGCTAACAAGAACTGAATCGCCCCCGACTCACTAGACACTTTCAAGCCGTTTAAGATATTGCCGTTCATATTCTACCGGTGATAGCTGGTTACTTGAACCATGACGTCTCCGGGTATTGTAGAACATCTCGATGTAGTCAAACACGTCACTGCGTGCCTCCTCACGGGTTGTATAGATCCGCCGTTTAATACGTTCCCGCTTGAGCAGCTGGAAATAACTCTCTGCAACCGCGTTGTCGTGGCAGTTGCCGCGTCGACTCATACTGGCCTGAAGCCCGTGGGCCTTGAGGAATGCCTGCCAGTCGTGACTGGTATATTGGCTACCCTGGTCGGAGTGAACCGTCACGGTCGCGGTCGGCTTGCGCCGCCACACCGCCATCAGCAAAGCATCGAGCACAATCTCACGGGTAATCCGTGGCTGCATTGACCAGCCGATGACCCGCCGGGAGAACAGATCCAGCACGATTGCCAGGTACAACCAGCCTTCATGCGTGCGAATGTACGTGATGTCGGTAACCCATGCCTCGTCGGGTGCCTGCGTCGTAAATTGTTGCTGCAGTCGGTTCGGCGCC
>CAMYKJ010000197.1 GCA_947258945.1 uncultured Ectothiorhodospiraceae bacterium | reverse complement strand
GGCGATGATCGAGGCATTGAAGGCACGCGTCGCACGCGCCGGGTGCACCTTCAGGTGCAGCTGAAACGAAGTGGTTGCCGCCTCCAGCATCACACTGTGATTGTCGGTCTTGAGGTGCTCGACGCCGTTGATGTCGAGCTCCAGCGGTCGACCCTCGCGCAAGCGCAGCACCTGATCGTTGAGTGCGCGGTAGCGCTTCAGGTCTGACATGTTTTCGGGGCTGAGCTCTTCTTCCCGCACCGTGGGCAGGATGCCGATCATCATCAGGTGCGCATCGATGCCCTCGGCGACCTGTGCGCAGCGTCGCCAGGTCGCGCCCAGGCTGGCCTCGAAACGACTGAACGCCGACCCCCACAGGTGCTGCGGATGATCATTCAGTTCGACGTTGAATCGTGCCAGCTCCGGCACCACCATGGCATTGTCCAGCCGCTGCAGAAAGACATCGTTGACCGGTGCCGGACACGCGGCGTCATCCACCAGCCAGGCCTCCAGCTCGTAACCGCCCATGCGGTCGCGCGCGGAAAAGACACCCTCACGGAACCATTCTTCCAGCAGCCGGGTCTCCGCCTGCAGACGACTGGCAAATTGCGCAAAGTCGTCCGCGCTGAACTGTGTGGCCTCGATTTCCTGTCCCATACAAGCAGCTCGTTACTTCGTTATCTCCCTCTCCCCCCGGGAGAGGGCCGGGGTGAGGGGATCAAATCATATTTCTCCATTCGCTGTCATACCGGTCGGTGATCGTTTAAAACTCCGCACCAATGCAGCCATCCCCGATAACGGAGAACTCGCTGAATACCCGAATATTTGCACGTCATTCTCACTGCAGGTTGATAACCACATCGTTGACAGCGTCCAGCCGCTCGGGCGTGCCGATATCGAACCAGCGGCCGGTGTACTGCTCGCCACTGACCTCCTCCCGGTCCATGGCAGCGCGTAACAGCGGTCCCAGCGGGAAGGCCCCGGGCGTGCAGTCGGCAAACAGCGCCGGCCGATACACGCCGATGCCACTGAAGGTCAGCATGCGCGGGCCCTGCTGCGACAGCTGGCCGTTCGACAGCGAAAAATCCCCGCCCGGGTGATGTTCGGGATTGTCCACCATCACCAGGTGCGCCAGCCCGGCCGGGGCCTGTGGCAGGCCGTCGAAGCGGTAATCCGTCCAGATATCGGCATTCACAACGATGAAGGGTGCATCACCCAGCAGCGGCAGGGCATTGTAGACACCGCCGCCGGTCTCCAGGGCCGCGTCGGGTTCGGGCGAGTACTGGATGGATACGCCGTAGGCATCGCCATCGCCCAGTGCCTTGACGATCTGCTCGCCGAGGTGTGCATGATTGATCACCAGCTCGGTGATGCCGGCCTGCGTCAATGCGTGGATGTGGTGCTCGATCAGCGTCTGCCCGCCGATACGCAGCAGCGGCTTGGGTGTTGCATCAGTCAGCGGCCGCATGCGTTCGCCACGACCGGCCGCCAGGATCATGGCCTTCATTCGTCAAGCCAGCCCTGCAGGTGCCGCCCGACCAGGCCGGCGAGCATATCGACATGTGCAGCTTCATCATTCAGGCAGGGGATGTAACTGTAATGTTTACCGCCGGCCTCGAGGAATACATCACGGTTCTCCATGGCGATCTCTTCGAGCGTCTCCAGGCAGTCGACACTGAACCCCGGACAGATAACCTGTACGTTGTGCACGCCCTCACCCGGCAGGGCCGCCAGCGTCTCGTCGGTATAGGGCTTGAGCCAGGCCTTTGGCCCGAGACGCGACTGGAAACTGAACTGCCACTGCGATGCACTCAGTCCGAGCTCCTTCGCCAGCAGCATTGCCGTGACCTCGCACTGGCATGGATAGGGATCACCGGCATCGGCATATTCCTGCGGGATACCGTGAAATGACATCAGCAGCCGGTCCGGCACGCCGTGCTGTGACTGGTAACGGCGCACACTGTCGGCCAGGGCGCGGATATAGGCGTCATCGTCAAAGTAATCATTGACAAAGCGCAGTTCAGGCACGGCACGCCAGTTGCGCATTTCTTTATAAACCGCATCGAACACCGCCGCCGTCGAGGTTGCCGAGTATTGCGGGTAGAGCGGCAGCACCAGGATGCGGCGACAGCCGGCCGCCTGCAGTTCGGCCAGACCAGCGGGAACCGAGGGACTGCCGTAACACATGGCCAGCGCCGACCTGACCTGGCCATCGTATTGCTGCTCCAGTGCTGCCTGCAGTGCCGCCTGCTGCTTTTCCGAAATGACCAGCAACGGCGAACCGTCGTCCGTCCAGATCTTTGCGTAGGCCCTGGCGGAACGGCGCGGCCGCGTATTGAGGATGACGAGATTCAGCACCAGCCACCAGGCCGGTCGCGGCACCTCGACCACGCGCGGATCCCACAGGAACTGCTTCAGGTAGCGCCGCACGTCGCGCGGTGCGGGCGAATCCGGTGTACCCAGATTGGCCACCAGCACGCCGATCCTGTCATCCGGTGTTATGTCAGTCGTCTGCATTGTTAATCACTGCATTATCTTTCATCAGGATGCCAGTGCCTGTTCGAGGTCCTGCTCGCTGACCGGTAACGGCAGCACGGCATGCAAGGGAAACAGTGCGGCCAGCTTGTCCACGTACTGCAGCTCGCGCCGCTCGACCATGACGATGATACGTGTTTCGCGCGAGTATTTCTGCAGGCTGTACAGAAAGACGTCGAGATTGCAGACATTTACCCCCGCGTAGTTGTTGCCGTAGCCGTACATAAACTCGGCCACCACGAAATCGGGCACGGATTTCTTCAGCGCACTGATCGCCTTGCGCATGGAGCCCGGCCTGTGTTCCTCGATACCGAGCCGC
>CAMYKJ010000196.1 GCA_947258945.1 uncultured Ectothiorhodospiraceae bacterium | reverse complement strand
GCGACGCAACTGCGCGACAACAAGCTGGCCGCCCTGCAGGCCGGGCGGCCGGACGTCATCGCCACTGCCAATATCGGTTGTCATGCACACCTGGCGGGCGCTGCCGGTGTGCCGGTCGTGCACTGGATCGAACTGCTGGCACGACTGACGGGGCAGCAGGCGACATGAGCAATCTGCCGTTACTGGTACAACCTGAAAACATCGAAGATTCATTGACTTCTGGAAATGTTCTCATTGTTGACCTGAGCAAGCGGGACACCTACAACCAGTTGCACATACCCGGCGCGGTCCACCTCGACTACGCACAGATCGTGGCCGCCAGCAAACCGGTGATGGGCCTGGTGCCGGATGATGCCACCCTGGCATCGGTGTTTTCCGCGCTCGGCATCGACAGCGATACCCACGTAATTGCCTATGATGACGAAGGTGGCGGGCGGGCCGCGCGTCTGCTGTGGACACTGGAAGTGGCCGGTCACCGGCAGGGTTCCCTGTTAAATGGCGGCTTGCATGCCTGGGCGAACGAAGGCCACCCGCACGACCATGCACCGGTCACACCTGTGCCGGCGCACTTCGTTGTCCGGCGTGACGAACGGCCCGGCGCAGATCATGACTATATCCACGCGCATCTCGGTGACCCCGGTTACTGTCTGCTGGATGTGCGCAGCCCGGCAGAATTCACCGGCGTGAAAAGATTTGCCGACCGTGGAGGCCACATACCCGGGGCGGTCAACCTCGAGTGGACCGAGGTGATGGACAAGACGCGCAACCTGCGCCTGAAACCGGACAGCGAACTGACAGACATGTTCGCTGCCGTCGGCGCCACCCCGGACCGGGAAGTCATCACCTATTGCCAGACACACCACCGCTCCGCACACACCTATATCGTGCTCCGGCATCTCGGTTACGAACGCGTGAAGGGTTATCCCGGCTCCTGGTCGTACTGGGGCAACCACCCGGAACTGCCGGTGGAATGATCTATCGCGCCTGTCTGGCGATCCTGCAAATATCCTGATTGATGTAGGAGCACACGACTGCAGGGATGCAGGAGGTAGAGCAACGCAGGAGCAGTTGCCGAGGCATGCGCGAACAGGCTGATATACACGGAGTGTATTCGCGGACAACGTCCGCTCCTACAGCTTCTTGCTTAACAGCAGTGGCCTGCAGGCGCGATGCGTTATTTGAAGAAATATTCACGGTAATACACCAGCTCGCCCCTTGGCCACCACCGGCGCCCAGCGGTTCGCCAGTTCCTTGATGGTACTGACATCCAGGTTGCGGTAGTGGAAATATCGCTCCAGCTCGGGCATGCAGCGCGCCATGAAACGGCGGTCCTGGCAGATGCTGTTGCCACACATCGGCGAGGTATTTTCCGGGACGTATTGCGCAAGAAAATCGATCGTCTGCCGCTCTGCCGTACGTTCATCCAGGGTGCTGTTGCGCACCCGTTCGGTCAGACCGGAACTGCCGTGCTGGCGGGTGTTCCACTCGTCCATCGCGTTCAGGGCATCGTCTGACTGGTGAATGGCCAGCACCGGGCCTTCCGCAAGAATATTCAGCTGACCATCGGTAACGATGGTGGCGATCTCTATAATCAGGTCTGTGGTCGTGTCGAGACCGGTCATCTCCAGGTCTATCCAGATCAGGTTGTTGGCGTCTTGCGGCATGGATCATTCATCCTTCCAAAATTAGTGGTTGAGCGGCATTGTACCAGAGGCTAATCTGGCCGAAACACCAACATGGAATTCGATCCCGGTATGAATAACTTCACCCTCCTGTTTATTGCCGCACTGGCAACTTCGGCTGGACTGCGATTCTGGCTGGCCCGGCGCCACCTCGCACATGTGCGCAGCCATCGTGAATCCGTTCCGTCGTCTTTTACCGGGCGCATCGCGCTCGACGAACACCACAAGGCGGCCGACTACACCATGACCAATACCCGCGTCGGTATGCTTGCCCTGGCCTGGGACTCGCTGTTGCTGCTGGGCTGGACACTGGGTGGCGGACTGGAGTGGCTGGACAACGCCTGGCGCTCGGCCGGCTACAGTCCCGTCGTTACCGGTAGCGTAATCATTCTCAGCGCCCTGTTCATCATGACGCTGCTCGATCTGCCCTTCAGCCTGTATCACACCTTTGTGGTCGAGGAGCGCTTCGGTTTCAACCGGTCCACACCGGCTCCGGCCTGCTGCTGGTCCTGATCGGCACACCCATGATTGCCCTGGCGCTGTGGATCATGGAAACAACCGGCGGCAACTGGTGGCTGTACGTGTGGATCGTCTGGCTGACCTTCACCCTGGTCATGTTCTGGGCCTGGCCCGCCCTCATCGCACCGCTGTTCAACCGCTTCTCGCCACTGGATGATGAATCACTGAAGCAGCGTATCCAGGCCCTGATGGACAAGTGCGGATTTCGCAGCAAGGGCATCTTTGTCATGGATGGCTCGCGACGCTCCGGACACGGCAATGCCTACTTCACCGGCTTCGGCAGCAACAAGCGCATCGTGTTTTTCGATACCCTGCTGGAGACGCTTGAACCCGATGAAATCGAGGCCGTGCTGGCACACGAGCTTGGTCACTTTCGCCTCAGGCATATCCAGAAACGCCTGCTGTCGACGGCCGCCATCAGTTTCTGCGCCCTGGCCCTGCTCGGCTGGTTTGCTGCCCAGGGCTGGTTCTTCCACGGGCTCGGCATCAGCCAGCCCTCCCCGTGGATGGCCCTGCTGCTGTTCATGATGGTGCTGCCGGTATTCACGTTCATCCTGCAACCCCTGCTCTCGCGCCTGTCGCGCAAACACGAATTCGAGGCCGATGCCTACGCCGTCAGGCAGTCGAGCGGCAAGGACCTGGCACAGGCGCTGGTCAAGATGTATCGCGAGAACGCCAGCACGCTGACCCCGGACCCGCTGTATTCCGCCTGGCACGACTCGCACCCGCCGGCGCCAGTGCGAATTGAACGGATTTACGCTAATATGAATGCATGATCATGCAAGGACATATCCCGTTATGAAATCGAAACTTAAGATTGTTTTATTCACCTTGCTGTCTTTCCCGGCGGCGCTGGCCATTGCTGCAGACACCGCGCATGGCAAGACCCTCGCGCAGCAACATTGCACGGCCTGCCACGACAACGGCGTCTACACACGCGAGAACCGGCGCGTAACCACCCTCGACGGTCTGCGGACGCAGGTCAGGCGTTGTGAACTCTCACTCGGGCTGAAGTGGTTCGATGAGGATATCAACGACGTAACGGGCTATCTCAACGAGTCGTTCTACAAGTTCTGACAGGTCATGACTGCCGCTGACCTTGCTGCCCGGCATTGCCAACCCTGCAAACAAGGTGATCCCCCGTTGTCGGCCGAACAGGCACGGCAATTACTGGACAGCCTGCACACCGACTGGAACATGGACGCGGCGGGCAAGTCGATCACGCGCAGCTGCAAGTTCGGCAACTATTACGAAACGATTGCCTTCGTCAATGCCCTGGCCTGGGTGGCACACCGGGAAGACCATCACCCGGACCTGGAAGTCGGCTACAACCGTTGCGTGATCCACTTCAGCACCCACTCCATCGGCGGTTTGTCGGACAACGACTTCATCTGCGCAGCGAGGATCGATTCACTGCTGCAGTCCGCAGACTGATCCTCTCCTGCATGTCAGCCAGGCAAACGCCGGACAGCAACCAGCCTGACCAGAAGTCTGACGAGGCCACCCGCACCGGGCTGGTCATTGTCAACTATGGCAAGAACCTGCTGGTCGAGGACGATGACGGCACACTGTTCCAGTGCGTCGCCCGGCGCGGCCTGCAACAGCTTGCGTGCGGTGACCTGGTTGACTGGCTGCCGACCGGCGAGCAGGCAGGCGTCGTGGAGATACTGCATCCACGCAACACCGTCCTGCTCAAGGCGGACGGTCGCAACCGCCAGCGGCCTCTGGCCGCCAATTTCGACCAGGTGGTCATCGAGGCCGCCACCGAACCTGCCATGGATGCGTTCCTCATCGACAAGTACACCATCGCCGCCGAACTGGCCGGGGCCACCCCCCTGATCATCATCAACAAGGCCGATCTGCTGACTGCTGCAGACCGCCGCAGCATCGAGACACTCATGCAGGAGTTCCGTGCCCTCGGCTACCGGTACGTGTTTACCAGCGCGCTGAAGAACACGGGCATCGACGAATTCAGGGACCAGCTGACTGGCAGGACCAGCATCCTGGTCGGGCAGTCGGGTGTCGGCAAGTCTTCCCTGATCAAACGCCTGCTGCCGGAGCAGGACATCACGGTGGGCAGATTGTCCACGGCCTCCGGCCTGGGCAAGCACACCACCACCACGACCACGCTTTATCACCTGCCCGGGGGCGGCAACCTGGTCGATTCGCCCGGCGTCCGCGACTTCCGTCTGGGCGAGGTTGACCCGAACACGCTCGGCAACGGCTTCCGGGAATTTATCCCCCATCTCGGCCGGTGCCGCTTCAACGACTGTCTGCACCTCACCGAACCGGGCTGCGCGATCATCGAGGCAATGGCAGCGGGTCGTATCAGCGAACGGCGCATGGAGAGTTATCGCCGGCTGCAGAGTCAGTAGGCGTAGAAATTTTCAATAACATTTTCGCGCAAAGCCGCCAAGGCGCGAAAGAAAACCTGCCACAGAGAACACAGAGAATTTACTAGTACCCCGTCATTCCCGCGCACGACTGCAGGGATGCAGGAGGTAGGGCAATGCAGGGAGCAATTGCCGAGGCGGGAATCCAGTGGTAAAAGATGTGATTACCTGCAATTTTTTCTGCCGCCACAGACACAGTGCCAATAAACAACTGGTTGGCCAAATATAGGTTCAGTTGAAGTTTCCGGGCTGGATTCCCGCCTGCGCGGGAATGACAGAAGAATTAGTATCCCCGGGCAGTTTTTGGTTTTTCAATTAAAATTTCTCTGTGTTCTCTGTGTTCTCTGTGTTCTCTGTGTTCTCTGTGTTCTCTGTGTTCTCTGTGTTCTCTGTGTTCTCTGTGTTCTCTGTGTTC
>CAMYKJ010000195.1 GCA_947258945.1 uncultured Ectothiorhodospiraceae bacterium | reverse complement strand
GTCGACACTTTACCTCACGCTGGTGCATGACAGGTTCGACGGCGATGCGTTCTTCCCTGAACTGGACGCGCGCGAGTGGCGCGAGGTCGAACGCGAGGACTTCGAGCCGGACGACAAGAATCCACATGCCTACAGCTTTATCCACCTGGAGCGGGTGGATAAAGATAAGTGAATTAGTAATTACTCGCGCAGAGACGCAAAGACGCAGAGAAAACCAAAACATATCCCATATTACGGCTATTAATTGCCGCGATAGCGGAAATAACGACAGAGTAATAATTATGTCTTAGATAAGTATAATTTCTGTGTTCTCTATGGCATGTTTTCTCTGCGTCTTTGCGTCTCTGCGCGAGGTTTTTATATCTCAATAAATTGCTTCGGCTTTTGCTGTCCCGGGCAGTTCAGGCTGTGATAGTGCGGCTGCGGTTCGATTTCCAGTGCTGTCAGTTCACCACCCCACAGGCAGCCGTGATCGAGCGGGTAGACGCCCGGGTCATCACGTTTGCCGAGCGTCGACCAGTGACCGAACACGATGCGCATGTCGCGGCTGTTGCGCTCCGGCAGTTCGAACCAGGGCAGGTAACCGCGCGGCTGACTGCCGGGTGGCCGCTTGCTCACGAGATCCAGGCGGCCGTCGGGCGCGCAATAACGCAGGCGGGTAAAGCAGTTGACCATGAAGCGGGTGCGGTCATGACCGGTGAGCCCTTCGTCCCAGTGGTCCGGCTTGTTACCGTACATGTCGGCCAGAAAATCGCGGTAATCCGGTCCGCGCAATACCGATTCCACTTCATGTGCACAGGCCTGTGCCAGTTGCAGGTCCCATTGGGGCGGCAGTCCGGCATGCACCAGCGTGAAGCCCGAGTCGACATCATGGTGCAGCAGTGGCCGGTGACGCAGCCAGTCGACCAGTTCGTCACAGTCGGGTGCGGCAAGCACCGCGTCCAGTGTGTCCTTGCCCTTGCCCGGCCGATCACCGCTCGCAGTCGCTATCAGGTGCAGGTCGTGGTTGCCGAGGACGGCGACCGCGCGCTCGCCAAGCGAACGCACAAAGCGCAGCGTCTCCAGTGACTTGTTCCCGCGGTTGACGAGATCGCCGCAAAACCACAGGGTGTCATGCGCGGGTTCATAGTGGATTTGTTCCAGCAGTGCCTGCAGCTCGTCAAAACAGCCCTGCACGTCGCCGATGGCGTAGACAGACATACCCGATCAGGATTTAGTGCAGTGTGCGCGGGATCGCGAGCGTGAATGACGGTATATCGGCGTCGAACTCATCACCGTTTTCCGCAACCATCTGGTAGCTGCCACGCATGCTGCCGACCGGCGTGGCGATCATGGTACCGCTGGTATACTGGAAGCCCTCTCCGGGTTTCAGATGCGGCTGCTCACCCACCACGCCCTCGCCCTTGACTTCCTGCGTATTGCCGTTGGCATCGGTAATGATCCAGTGTCGCGCCAGCAACTGGGCCGGGACCTCGCCCTCGTTGCGAATAGTGATAGTGTACGAAAAAACGTAGCGCTCGTTATCGGGCTCTGACTGGCCCTCGATGTAATTTGTTTCCACCTCGATGGTGATGTTGTGGTGTGGTTGTTCGCTCATAGGTCTGCCTGTTTTCCTCGGCACAAGCATACCTGTTCATCAATTGGGTGACAAAATCGTGGCCTTCGAGTCGTCAGCGTGTCCGCCGGGGCATCTGTCCCGGTCGGCTGCGGTTTGTGCTGGAATATCACAACTAACTGAAAAATATGATAAATAAAAATTACAGGTGACCGGACCCGGGGCCCGGGAATGTGATTTTGTGATCTGCGTCCCAGAAATGAATCCCGGTCCGGTTGATGATGGTCACAACACGGAAGCCGAGGAGGCTACATGCAGACCCGACGCATCATCCGGAAACCCGACCTGCAGTTCGTCCTAACCCTGCTGACGGGACTCGGCGTCCTGACCAGTACCACGGCCCTGGCAGAAGAATCCATGTTCGGTAACGTCAACCTGTTCCGGAGCGTGCAGCTCGAAGACCTGCGCGACGGCGATTTCAGGATGGCAGGCGACCGGCATACCGGCCTGCACCTTTCGGCCAGATCACAGTCGCAGTCCGCACGATATACCGTCCAGCACGATGGTTCCGCGACCAGCGACTCCGGCGTCCACATGTCGTGGAAGCTCTCCTGGTAGTTGCCCGCTAGCGGTTCGCTACCCGGTTTGCCAGCGCGGCGAACTCTGCCAGAGTCAGCGTTTCTGCGCGTCGCCCCGGGTCGACTCCGGCAGCACTGATCTCATCCACATCCAGTAGCGCGCGCAGGGTATTGCGCAGCGTCTTGCGTCGTTGTGCGAATGCCTGGCGTACCACATCACCGAACACCGATTCATCAGCCACGGACACCGGCGGTGTGTCATACGGATCCAGCCGAATGAAGGCCGATTCCACCTTTGGTGGAGGATTGAATGCGCCGGGCCCGATGTTAAATAATGGCGTGACCCGGCAGCGATACTGCAGCATGACTCCCAGTCGGCCACGGGCGCCACTGCCTGGCGCCGCCGCCATACGCTTCACCACCTCTTTCTGCAGCATGAAGTGCATGTCGTGGATACACCGGTGTTGATCGAGCAGGTGAAACAGCAGCGGTGTAGAGATGTTGTAGGGCAGGTTCCCGACCACGCGTAACGGTTTATCGTTCGCCAGCGCGCTGAAATCAAACGTCAGGGCGTCGGCGCAGTGTATCGCAAGCTCGCCACTATCCCTGCATTTTCCGGCCAGCGGGCCAACCAGGTCGCGGTCGAGTTCAATGACATCCAGGCGGCCGGCCGCCTGCAGCAGGGGCAGGGTAATTGCGCCCTGTCCGGGCCCG
>CAMYKJ010000194.1 GCA_947258945.1 uncultured Ectothiorhodospiraceae bacterium | reverse complement strand
GAGATGCAGCGGGAACAGTGCCAGTTTAATGCTGACGCCGACCGTCACAAAGGCAAAGGCCACCCTGATGGTCCGCGAATCCGCATTGACCGGCAGGCGCTGTGACAGGTCCGCCATGTTGAGCGTGCCGGTCATCATATAGAGCAGTCCGATACCGATCAGTATGAAGGTTGCGCCGATAGTCCCCATGACCAGGTACTGTAAGGCGGCAGTCAGGGCGCGACGACCGGAACCCAGACTGATGAGAACATAGGACGACAGCGAGGAAATCTCCAGGAACACGAACAGATTGAAGGCATCGCCGGTGACCACGATACCCAGCAGTCCGGTCAGGCATAACAGGTAGCAGGTGTAGAAAAGCTGTAAGTGTTTCTTGTCTATTTCATGCCCGATGCTGCGCCACGAATACGGCATGACAATCGCGCCGATGGTGGTAATGATGAGGATCATCAATACACTCGCCATATCGACACGGTACTCGATACCCCAGGGGACCGCCCAGGCGCCGAGCGCGTAGGAAGCCGTCCCGGAGGCATGCACTTGCACTGCTAGATTGATCGCGACGGCCAGTGTTACCCAGCTGACGGCCAGGGCGAACGCCCATGCATGACGTGGATTTCGCAGCAGCAGGCAGACGGGGGCCGAGACCAGTGGTACAACCACCTGCAGGGCCGGGAGATGGGCGCTCAGCACGGTACGGAACTCATGCTGCCTCGTCCTGGACGTGGATATCGTCTTCGTCGATGGTGCCGTAGGCTTCCCTGATGCGAATCACCAGGGCGAGCGCAAGTGCAGTCGTCGCAAGGCTGACAACGATTGCAGTGAGGATCAGGACGTGGGGTAGCGGATTGGAGTAGATGCGAGCGCCTTCACTAGCGGATTGGAGTAGATGCGAGCGCCTTCACTGATAATCGGCGCTGTGCCTCCCTCGATCTTTGCCATACTGATAAACAGGATGAACACCGAGGTCTGGAAGATAAACAGGCCGATAATTTTCTTGACCAGGTTGGGGCGTGCAATGACGGTATAGAAACCGGTCATCATCAGGATGATGACGATCCAGTAGTTATAGAGCCCCAGCACCCCGTGCATCACATCGTGCATCACGTATCCTCTGGCGGTTCCTGGTGCTGCCGGCTGACAAAGCCGTAATAGATGATGAGAATCACGGCGGCAACGGTAATGCCGACACCGAGCTCGATGAGCATGATACCAAGATGTTGTCCGGTGACCGGATCGTCTGCCAGTATGCGATATTCAAGAAATTTTCCACCCAGCAGCATGCTTTCGATACCAACACCGATATAGATCAATACACCAGCGACCATCATGATGCGCAACGTCCTGTATGGAATAATCCTTTGTACATTGCCAAGCCCGTAGGCAAGTGCATAGAGAATGAAGCCGGTTGCAAATATCACGCCTGCCTGAAATCCTCCCCCGGGGCCGTAATCACCGTGAAACTGCACATAGAGTGCGAACAGCAGTATCAGGGGAAAGAACAGCTTGGTAATGACGCGCAGGACAACCATTTTCCTGATTTCCGGATTCTGACTGTTGCGCCTGCGTGTACGGTATCCGAGCAGGGCCAGAACACCCGCGCCGGCGGTGAAAATAACCGTTACCTCGCCCAGCGTATCGTAGCCGCGGAAACTCGCAAGTACCGAGGTGACGACATTCGGCACGCCGATTTCCTCGGGCGTAACGTGCAGGTAGGTTGGCGCCACATGCAGGTGAATAGGGGCCATCGGGTCGCCATAATGTGGCATATCCAGCGTGCCGTAGATCAGTGCCGCACCGGTTGCCACGACAACGAACAACGGCAGCAGTGGCTTGTGCCGCGGTGCTTTTTCCTCGTCAGTGGTCAGTGCAACCGTCGCCAGCATCAGAATAGTCGAAATGCCTGCGCCGATTGCAGCCTCGGTCAGGGCAACGTCGACGGCATCCAGCACAACGAACAACGATGCCGACAGCAGGCTGTATATGCTGGTCAGCATGGTTACCGCAAGCAGGCTTCTCATGCGTACGATGGCAAAGCCGGTCATCATCAGCAGACCGAGCAGAACATTGTTAATCAGGTGTTCTTCCACTATGGCTCGCGATCATCGACAACCGGCTTCAGCTTTGCCTGCAGGGCGGCCTCAGCCAGCGCATGTGTGGCTGTCGGGCCGGTAAATATCATGAAATAGAAGATCAGAACCAGTTTCACCGTCACCATGCTCAGGCCGCCCTGCAGCATCAGTCCGGCGAGTACCAGCCCTGCACCCATGGTGTCACTTACGCTGACGGCATGCAGCCGGGTGTAAAAGTCGGGAAGCCGCAGCACACCAATCGCCCCGACCAGCAGGAAGCACGCACCACCCAGCAGACAGATCCAGCTCAGAATATGAACCGCAGCCCCCATCATTTGTCTCCGGGTCCCGTTGTGCCACCAGCCGCTTCGGTATTCCGGTGGGCGTACACCCTGAGCACCGCAATCGTGCTAACGAACGAGATCAGGACATAAACCAGTGCGATGTCCAGAAATTCCGGGCGCTCCGTCATGAATCCGAGAACCGCCACAATAAGTACGGTCAGGGTGCCCACCATGTTGACCGCCAGTACGCGGTCATAGAGCGTCGGCCCGAGGAACGCGCGTAACAGGCCTGCGGCAATTGCGATCAGGATTACGATTGAGACAACGATGTACATCAGAAAACGTTCTCCACACTACACACCCGGCGATTCATTTCACCGCGCTCGAGATCAGCTGCCGCAGCTTGTGTCAGCGCGTGTACCGTGAATATATCCTCATCGATATCCATGGTGACGGTGCCCGGTACCAGCGTAATGGAGTTGGCATAGGTGACCCGCCCCAGCTCGGTCTTCTGACCGGCCCGGACAGTGAAAATTTTCGGGCTGATCGGCAGGCCGGGACTCAGAATACGCCGGGTGACATCAAGATTTGACTTGATGATTTCCCATGCCAGCCAGAACCAGTAGAACAGCACCGATGGTTTTAACAGGACAGGCTGAATTTCCCGGTCGATTATAGCGACACGGATCGCCAGGAATACCACCAGCAGGGTGGATGCCGCACCCAATACCAGCATCAGGGGGGTGTAATGGCCGGATAAAAGCAGCCAGACGGCAAACAGAAAAAGTGTCAGGTTGAATGCATGCTTGAGATTGCTCACCCTTATCCCCCCGGCATGTATTATTTTTTCGACTGGCTGCAGGAACCGAAGCACCCAATTGCCTGGCTTATGCCATGTATGTACTAAAACACATGGCGTCTGGCCAGGCTTGTTTTATTGCAGCGGTGTTGCTCGTCCTGCAGCCCGGGCCGTCGCAGCAGAAACAGGTCTGCCCCGGCAGCACTGTCATTGTAGCCCACCCGGCTGATTGTCGCATCGTGATCCGTTGTATTGCACATGCCTCCGGCGGATAGCGGTGCGGTGCGACAGGGCCGGGATTTCCAGCCCGGGCCAGTCCTGACTGATGACATTCAGTCGGGCGCTGCCGGCAGCCGGTCGCCATAGCGGTTGTAAAACAGCTTGATCCAGAAGGGCGCCGCCAGCGTGGTGTAGGCAATCACCAGGACCAGCCCGGCATACACGGATGCATCGAACACACCGGCTACTCTGCCCAGTTCGGCAAAAATCAGACCGACCTCGCCCCTCGGCACCATCGCCATGCCGATGGCGATGCGCATGGGTATGGATTCACGAATCAGGAACGGTGCTGC
>CAMYKJ010000193.1:4188-5993 GCA_947258945.1 uncultured Ectothiorhodospiraceae bacterium | reverse complement strand
ATGTTCGAGCCGGTCACCAAGTGGTCGACGACGGTGCTGCACCAGGACAACATTCCGGAGATCGTGCGCAAGGCAGTGCGGCTGGCGCGCACGGAGAAGCCGGGCGCCTGCCTGATCGAGCTGCCGGAGGATATCGCCAAGCAGCCGAGCAGTATGAAGCCGCTCAAAACCAAGCGCTTCCGTCGTCCGGTGGCCGATGACGAGATCGTCGACCGGGCGTTCGAGCTGATTAAAAATTCCAAACGACCCTATATCATCGCGGGCAACGGTTGTATCCGCAAACGCGCCAGCAAGCAGTTGCGCCGCTTTTGCGAGAAGACCGGCATCGGCGTGGTCAGTACCTTCATGGCAAAGGGCTGTGTCGATATGGATGCCGACTACTGCCTCTACACCATCGGCCTGCAGGCCAAGGACGTGGTCGAGTTCGGGCTGGACGAGGCCGACCTGGTAATCACCCTCGGTTACGACATGGTCGAATATCATCCGCGCCTGTGGAATACCAGCGATGACAAGGAAATCATTCACGCCGATTTCCTGCCGGCGGAAATCGATGCTCAATATCATCCGGATACCGAGGTCGTGGGTGACCTGGCGCATACGCTGTGGATGCTGAACGAGCGGGTCGATGCGAACGGCGGTCTGAAATTCGACATTCCGCAGCAGCAGGCTGCACGGCAACACATGACGGAGGAATTCGCCGAACATGCCGATGACGACACCGGGGGGTCCATTCGTCCGCAGAAGGTGCTGTGGGACGTGCGTCAGGCTATGGGACCGGACGACATCCTGCTGTCGGATGTCGGTGCGCACAAGATGTGGATCGCCCGCTACTATCAGTGCCACGAACCGAATACCTGCCTGATACCCAACGGTTTCTGTTCGATGGGCTTTGCCTTGCCCGGCGTTATCGCAGCCAATCTTGTATTTCCCGAGCGCAAGTCCATGGCAATATGCGGTGACGCCGGCTTTATGATGAACGTGCAGGAAATGGAGACGGCGCGACGACTGGACTCGGATATCACGGTCATGGTCTGGGAAGACAATGCCTATGGCCTGATTGCCTGGAAACAGGAAACCGAGTTCGGCAGGCATACCGACCTGTCATTCGGCAACCCGGACTGGATGCAGCTGGCGCAGTCATTCGGCTGGAACGGTCATCATGTCGAAAACAGTCGTGACCTCGCCGGTGTACTGCAGCAGGCGCTGGATGAAAAGGGACCAAGTCTCGTGGTCGTGCCGATCGATTATCGCGAAAACATGCTGCTGACGAAGCGGCTGGGCGATATTGCCTGTTCTATCTGAATAATGTTCATGATGATGCAGGAGCGGACCCCGTCCGCGAATCTGCTCCAAGGTTAACAGGGCGTTCCTTCTCCCTCCGGGAGAAGGACAGGATGAGAGGGGCTATCGATGACCTGATGATCCCCTCTCCCCGGACCTCTCCCTGAGGGAGAGGGGAATCAACAGAATGAATGCGTGGGGGATTGCATATGCCGGAACATTTCAAATTGATGGTCCCCGGCGCCTCCCCGTCATCGACACCTCTGGAAATCCGTGCCCCGTGGGACAACGCGCTGATCGCCACGGCCGACACCGCGGACAGCGCGGTCGTCGAACAGGCGCTGGCCACGGCGCATGCCCTGTACCGGGACCGGGATGGCTGGCTGTCGCCGGCAGAGCGCATACGCATCCTGCAAAGGACCGCTGAGCTGATGCAGGCGCAGCGGGACACTTTGGCCGTTGAGGCGGCCCGCGAGGGCGGCAAGCCGTTAGCGGATTCCATGGTCGAGGTCGAGCGTGCCATC
>CAMYKJ010000193.1:0-4151 GCA_947258945.1 uncultured Ectothiorhodospiraceae bacterium | reverse complement strand
TGGCGATGACACACCGGGAGCCGATCGGTGTGGTGGTCGCGGTCAGTGCCTTCAACCATCCGCTGAACCTGATCGTGCACCAGGTGGGCCCGGCGATCGCGGCCGGCTGTCCGGTCATCGTCAAGCCGGCCGAGGATACGCCGTTGTCATGTTTCCGCTTCGTGCAGTTGCTGTACGAGGCCGGCCTGCCGGAGGCGTGGTGCCAGGCACTGGTGGTTGCGGACCTGGAGGTTGCGTCCCGGCTGGTCACCGATGCACGTGTCGGCTTCTTCAGTTTCATTGGCAGCGCACGGGTCGGCTGGATGCTGCGATCCAGGCTCGCGCCCGGTACCCGCTGCGCACTGGAACATGGTGGTGCCGCGCCGGTCATCGTGCATGACGACGCCGACCTCGACGATGCCCTGCCGCTGCTCGCCAAGGGCGGTTTCTATCACGCCGGGCAGGTCTGCGTGTCTGTCCAGCGGGTGTACTGTCACCGGCCAATCGCGCGTGACGTGGCCGCGCGCCTGGCGGCCCTGGGCAACGAGCTGAAGGTCGGTGACCCGACGCAGGCCGACACCGAAGTCGGGCCGCTGATCCGGCATGCAGAGGTCAGGCGTGTGGAGGAATGGGTCAGCGAGGCCGTTAAGGCCGGTGCGGAGCTGCTGTGCGGTGGTGAACGGTTATCGGACAGCTGTTATGCACCGACGGTGCTGTTCAATCCGCCGGACGATGTGCGTGTCTCGCAAATGGAGATCTTCGGTCCGGTCATCTGCGTGTACGATTATGAAGATGTCGACGAGGCCATCGGTCGCGCCAACGGCCTGCCGTTTGCCTTCCAGGCGGCCGTCTTTACGAAAAATATCGATGCCGCCCTGGATGGTTACCGGAAGCTGGATGCCAGTGCGGTCATGGTCAATGATCACACCGCGTTTCGGGTCGACTGGATGCCGTTTGCCGGCCTGCGACAGTCCGGGCTCGGCACCGGGGGCATCCCGTATACCTTTGAGGACATGCAGGTTGAAAAGCTGCTGGTGGTGCGTTCGCCGTCGCTGTGAATGATTCTTCATGTCATCCCCGCCCCCGCCTCCGCGGGGACAGGCTCCGGCGGGGATGACGGCGAGTATGTCCTGACTATCAGCCTGTTTCCGCTCAGGCGGCGCCCCTGCTCCAGCCAGTCGATTATTGCCGTGTTAGGGGCTCCGTAGGCGATACTGCAGGGCCCTGTATAAATAAAGATTTCCGGCTATTGACCGACAAATGGTAGCTGACGGTTAATGCCGCCGGGTCGGCTGTGCGGCAGAAATCAGCGCAAGGAGAAGTAACAGAGATGGATCTCGCAACCTTGATCGGGTTGGTTGGCAGTATCGTTGCCATTATGACGGCAATCTTCATGGGCGGCAGTGTCGCGACCTTCGTCAATGGCCCCGGTCTCATGATCGTCGTTGCCGGCACCATGACCGTGGTGTTGATGAAATACCCCATTTCGGTCGCGGGCCACGCCATCAAGGCGGCTGCCAAGGCCTTCCTGCACAAGGCGCAGACCCCCAGGGAACTGATCGAGAAGTGTGTCGAGCTGGCCAATATCGCCCGCAAGGAGGGTGTGCTGGGTCTCGAACAGGTCGAGATCGAGAACGAGTTCCTGAAGCGTGGTGTGATGTTGATCGTCGATGGCAACGACGAGAACTTCGTGCGCAAGATGCTTTCGAATGACATCAACCTGACGATCGAACGACACGAGGAAGGACAGGGCATTTTCAAATCTATCGGCGACGTGGCGCCGGCCATGGGCATGATCGGTACCCTGATCGGCCTGGTACAGATGATGGCGAACATGGACGATCCCAAGGCACTGGGTCCGGCCATGGCCGTTGCGCTGCTGACCACATTGTACGGCGCGGTTATAGCCAACGTGCTCGCACTGCCGGTTGCCGACAAGCTGTCACTGCGCAGCAAGCAGGAACGCACCACCCGCACACTGATCCTGGAAGGTATCTCGGCCATCCAGGCAGGACTCAATCCGCGCGTGGTCGAGGACCTGCTGAAGACCTACCTGCCGGGTAGCCAGCGAGAATTCGCCAAGGAAGACGAGGCCGCCTGATCATCCGGGCGGTTGGATCCGATGTCCTGCGAAAGCGATAGTCTACCCGCACCCAAGTGCCCGGACGGGATTCCCGCATGGGTGATGACCTTCGCCGACCTGATGTCGTTGTTGCTGGCATTCTTCGTGTTGCTGTTTTCGTTTTCCGAGATGGATGCGCAGAAATACAAGCAGGTGGCCGGATCGATGCGCCAGGCCTTTGGTATCCAGCGCGAGATCAAGGTCAAGGATCCGCCCAAGGGCATCAATATTATCGCCCAGGAATTCAGTGCCGGTACGCCGGACAGCAAGTCAGTCAATGAAATGCGCCAGCATACGACCGATGATTTCATGCAGTTCCTGAAAATACCGAAGCCCTCGGCCGCCTTCGTCGATGCGATCAATAAGGAAAAGGATCGACTGAAGCTGGCGCTGGCAGAGGAAATCGAACAGGGCTTTGTCGAGATCAAGGTTGAGGACCGGACCATCGTCGTCAGTATCCAGGAACGCGGTTCGTTTGGGTCGGGCAGCAATAAGCTGATCGGAGACTTCATACCGGTGCTGAAGAAGATGGCCGCCACCGTCGGCGCCAATCCTGGTTCCGTGAATGTGGCCGGACATACCGACTCGCGGCCGATTCATACATCCCAGTTCCGTTCCAACTGGGAGTTGTCTGCCTCCCGCGCCGTCACCGTGGTCCATGCACTCATGCAAGAGGGCAGCATTCCGAAGAACCGTTTCCGTGTTGAGGGCTTCGGTGACACCCGGCCGGTCGAGAGCAATGACACAGCGGAGGGGCGCGCCCGCAACCGCCGGGTCGAGGTGAATCTTGTGTACGACGAGAGCCTCGTCGAACACCTCAACAAGGACGATGCGGTCGGTAAAAATGACATGTCCGGCAGACTTCCTGACGAGGAGCTGTATTTCGAGGCGGCAGCCCGCAAGCAGGCAGCGCGGGCGGCCAGGTCCGTGAAACCGGCGCGTGCTAAACCACGGCTCAAGTCATGGGCCGAGGAATATTCACTCGAGGCCGCCGGCCGGGCAGGGCAGCACGAAACAGGCCGCTAATGGACGGGAGGGGCGGCATCCTGGTAGACCCCTGCCCGGGGTGTGATGGCGGCGTCAGGAACTGACACTTCCCCTGCGCTGTTATTCAGATGTATCTGTTTCTATGAAATGCCTTTTCGTTATTTAATGATAATGTCATCCTCGCCTCCGCCTGCGCGGGGACAGGCTCCGGCGGGAATGACGTGTTATTTTTATTCTCTGTGTGTTCTGTGTGCTCTGTGTGCTCTGTGTGCTCTGTGTGCTCTGTGTTCTCTGTGGCGATGGGTTTATTTCCTTTGCGAATAAAAATAGGGCCACGAGTATAAAACGTGGTCTGTCCCTGTTTCCTCCCACCTGTTTCCTATTTCCCGTTTTTAGGATAAAAAAACCGTGCAGGAAGACCTGCACGGTGAAGGCACTTACATGTTATCTGTTCGGTTTACGCTCGCGCCAGTGTCCGGTTCTCGTGTCCGCTGTCGGTGTCACCATCCGCCGAGTAGAGATCCGGATGCGGATCCTCGCCACGCAGGACGCGTAGCGTTTCGCGTGTATGCCGGCTGCACAATTCGATCAGGTGATGGTTTCTTAGGTTCTGATCACGGCATTTGCCGGCCAGCGTCAACAACTGTTCCCAGTGCGGCGTAATATGCTGTGCCGGGTCGCACCACTGCAGGAAATACAGGAAACCGTCAGGGCCTGGTTTGTGGCCGGCCGACTCGATCAGTGCAATCCTTTCCTGCTCCAGCAGGTCCAGCTGTTCAACAGTCAGCGCCTTCTCGGTGATGATCTGTTCGAACGTCGTAAAGTCCTTGTCCGTGATGGCCGCATATTCACTGTCCAGCAGTTCAGACAACTGCCGCGTCAGGGCGGTTTCCTGTTTCAGCAGCATGCTCATGCTGAACTGGCAGGCGTCGGGTGTCATCGTCATGGTGTGTCTCCCCTTACAGGTTGGTGTTGAAGCGTTGGAACTTCTCGGCAAGGCGTTCCGGGTCGATGCGGTAGGTACCGGTCGCCAGGGCCTGCCTGATTTCCGAGACGCGTTCGA
>CAMYKJ010000192.1 GCA_947258945.1 uncultured Ectothiorhodospiraceae bacterium | reverse complement strand
TGTGTGCTGGATGGCGAGTATGGCCATCGTGACATTACTGCCGGTGTACCGGCCATCCTCGGACGCGACGGCATCAGGAAAATTATCGAGCTGCCGCTCAATGAAACCGAGCACCGCGGCTTCCAGGCATCGGTCGACAGCATCGTCGATGACATAAAATCATTGTAGGGTTATCAGCAGGTGTCAGACCCCTATTTAGAACAACTGCTCGTCAATGACGTTGTCGGCGCCATGGACACCGGATGACAAGACGTCGCTGGTCTGCCGGGGTACCTGTTCTTTTCGGAAGGTTTCGAAGATCGCGCCCGGCTGACCGCTGGCAGCCAACAGACCGGTAGCGGGGTCGATACGCACCGTGACCATGCCTTCCGGCGGTTTACGAACAGTCTCGGGCATGCCCTTCAGCGCGACGGCCATGTAGTCGATCCACACCGGCAATGCCGAGCGGCCACCGGTCTCGCCACGACCGAGCGGCGCCGGCGTGTCAAAGCCAACCCAGGCCGTTGCCACAACCGCCTCATTGAAACCGCAAAACCAGCCATCCATCTGATCGTTGGTGGTCCCGGTCTTGCCTGCCAGGTCATTGCGTCCCAGTGACCTGGCACGTACGCCGGTGCCACGCCGAATGACATCCTGCATCATGGATGTCATCTGCCAGACATTTTGCGGTGTCAGTACCCGCCGGGCCAGCGGCAGCGTTTCCTGACCGGTACCGGTGATCGTCTCCATAGAAGCCGGGCAGTCGGCGCAGGCAACCATCGGCCTCGAACTGAACACAACATCACCGGCCGCATCACCGATGCGCAGGATCAGGTAAGGCTTGACCAGATAGCCGCCATTGGCAAGCACGGCGTAGGCGCGCGCCATCTGCAGCGGTGTCACGCTGGCGCTGCCCAGTGCCAGGGTCAGGTCATGCGGCAGCTTGTCCGCCTCGAACCCGAAGCGTTCGGCATATTCGGCCGCGAAATCGGCGCCGATGGAGCGCAGGATGCGAATCGAAACCAGGTTGCGGGAGCGGTAGAGTGCCTCGCGCAGACGCGTCGGTCCGTGGAACTTGCCGCTGTAGTTTTCCGGTCGCCAGGTTGATTCCAGCCTGGGATCATCGAACACCACCGGTGCATCGTTGATCATGCTGGCCGGTGTAAAGCCTTTCTCGAGCGCGGCGGAATAAATGACCGGCTTGAAGCTGGATCCCGGTTGTCGCTGGGCCTGCGTGGCCCGATTGAACTTGCTGTGGTTGAAATCATAGCCGCCCACCAGCGCATCGATGGCACCATCCCGGGGGCGCAGCGATACCAGCGCACCACCGATCTTCGGCACCTGTGCGAGGCTCCAGTCACCCTTATCATTCTGATTAATACGGACAATATCACCGACCGCCAGAATATCGGCGGCGCGTTTCGGTTCCGCACCCGCACGATTGGCATTGCGGTAGGGGCGTGCCCAGGACAGACCATCCCACGACAGTGCGACCTGGGTACCGTTCACCAGCATAAGCGTGGCCGCTTGCTCAGCGACAGCGGTTACCAGTGCCGCGTACAGATCACCGACCCGTGGATATCCGGCAAGCACGACCTGGGGTGATGCCTCGTCGTCGGCCTGCCGTGCGACCTTTGCCTCCGGCCCGCGATAGCCGTGGCGGCGACTATAGTCCTGCAGTCCATTGCGCAGCGCCACGTTGGCGGCAGCCTGGCGTTTCGTGTCGATGGTGGTAATCACCTCGTAGCCGGAGGTGTACGCGGCCGGCCCGTAGCGCTTGAACATTTCGTTGCGGACCATTTCCGCCACGTAGGGCGCGCTGGCCGCCGCGCTGACCTTGTGCAGGCGGGCACCATCCGGCTCGGCCACGGCCGCGTTGTAGGTGTCCTCATCGATATAGCCCAGCTGCTGCATGCGGCCGAGGATATAGTTGCGCCGCTCAATGGCCGCCTCCGGGCTGGTGACCGGATTGACCCGCGACGGGGCCTTGGGCAGGGCGGCAATCATCGCCATGCGGGCAAGGGACAGGTCACCGATGTCCTGGCCGTAGTAAACGCGTGCGGCTGCCTGCACCCCGTAGGCCCGCTGTCCCAGGTAAATCTTGTTGAAATACAGCTCGAGGATCTCGTTTTTACTGAGCGAGCGCTCGATTCTGAATGCCAGCAGGATTTCTGTCAGCTTGCGTAAATAGGTCTTTTCACTGGAAAGATAGTAGTTTCTGGCCACCTGCATGGTAATCGTGCTGCCGCCCCGGCGTTTCTTGCCGGTCCGCGCCAACTCGATTGCGGCGCTCAACAGGCCGGGGAAATCCACGCCGGAATGACTGAAAAAACTGTCATCCTCGGCCGCAAGAAACGCCTTTACCATGAGCGGCGGGACCTCATCGATGGACACCGGGGTACGGCGTTTCTCGCCGAACTCGGCCAGCAACAGCCGGTCACGGCTGTAGACGCGCAGGGGCTGCTGCAATTGCACATCGCGCAGGTCGTTGATCGACGGCAACTGCGGCGCGACGTTTATATAAATGATAATCCCCGCAACGGCCGTCAAAAAAATGCCTGTCAGCATCAGATACAGCAAAAACAACCAAATTCGACGCCAGCTCATCTTGAAATTCTGCAACCTGTGATCGGGTTCAAAGAACCACCTTGCGGCTCATCATAAATTACGATGTAACGGAGTGGGGACACATTTTTTCTAAACTAAAAGCGTAACCGTCCGATAAGCAGTAACACAACCTTTGTTTCACACGTAACCGTCCGATAAGCAGTAACACAACCTTTGTTTCACATTACACATTAGTTGACAATCAGTTGGCAATGTCCTCTAATGCGGCGAACTACCTGTGTCATACAACAGCGGGTAAGAAAAGGGAAATATTGTGCCAATCGCGCAACTTTTTAAACGGACAACTCCACCTCTCATCGGTCTGGATATCAGTTCCACGGCGGTCAAACTCCTGGAACTGAGCCGAAGCGGCACACGCTATCGCGTGGAAAGCTACGCCGTCGAGCCCCTGCCACCGAATGCCGTGGTAGAAAAAAACATCACCGACGTCGATGCCGTCGGTGAAGCGGTACGCCGAGCCGTCAAGCGCTCCGGCACGCGCACCCGGCACGCCGCGGTCGCTATCGCCGGCTCCTCTACGATTACCAAGGTGATCCCGATGCCGGCCGGCCTCAGCGAGGACGACATGGAAAGCCAGATCGAACTCGAGGCCGACCAGTACGTTCCCTATCCACTGGAAGAGGTCAATCTCGATTTCGAGATCATTGGTCCGTCGGAGAAAAATCCCGATACGGTCGATGTCCTGCTGGCCGCCTGCCGCAGCGAGAATGTCGACCTGCGCAATGCCGCCGTCGAAACCGGTGGACTGAATACGCAGATCATGGATGTCGAGTCGTTCGCCAGCGAAAACGCATTTGCTCTGCTGGCCGACCAGTTGCCAGACCATGGTGCTGGCAAGACGGTTGCAGTCATCGACGTCGGCGCAACCATGACGACACTGAATGTCATGCATGACCAGAAGAGTGTCTATACACGCGACACGGTGTTCGGCGGCAAGCAGCTGACCGAGGAAATCATGCGTCGTTATGGCCTGTCCTACGAGGAGGCCGGTATGGCAAAGCGCCAGGGCGGCTTGCCGGAAAATTACGTTACCGATGTACTGGAGCCGTTCAAGGAAGCAATGACGCAGCAGGCCAGCCGCTCGCTGCAATTCTTTTACTCTTCCAGTCCGCACAGCAAGGTCGATCACATCGTGCTTGCCGGTGGCAGCGCGTCGATCCCGGGCATGGATGAAATGATCCAGGACAAACTCGGTGTCGAAACGACCATTGCCAATCCGTTTGCATCAATGTCACTGTCTGCCCGGGTCAAGCCGCAGACACTGAGTAATGACGCGCCAGCACTGCTGATCGCCTGCGGACTGGCCCTCAGGAGCTTCGACTGATATGGCACGCATTAACCTGCTCCCTTGGCGTGAAGAACTCAACAAGCAGAAACAGCGCGAATTCGCTTTTCTGTCTGGTGGTTCGGTCCTTATCGCCGGCCTGATTGTGCTGTTTTCCCACCTGCATATCAGCGGCATGATCGATAACCAGCATGAGCGCAATGATTTCCTGCAGAGCGAAATCGACCTGCTCAACAAGCGCATCGGCCGCATCAAGGAACTCGAAAGGATGAAGGGTGACCTGCTCGCCCGAATGAATGTCATTCAGGAACTGCAAAGCAGCCGGCCGGAAAGCGTTCACCTGATGGACGAACTGGTCCGGACCCTGCCGGATGGTGTTTACCTGAAAGCCTTCACCCAGAAGGGTCGCAACCTCAATATGAAAGGTGTCGCCCAGTCCAATGCCCGCGTATCCGATTATATGCGCGGCATTGAGAACTCGGAGTGGTTCGGTGGACCACGCCTCGACCAGATCAAGTCGTCCACCTCCGAGCGCCGCCGCATCGCCAACTTCAGTCTGCGCGGCAAGCAAAAGGCCAAGCAGAAGTCGGATGAGGCCGGATAATACGATGGATATCAACGAACTTGACCTGACAAACGTCGCACGCTGGCCGGCTGCCGCCAAGGCAGTCGTCATACTGTTCCTGATGGGGTGCGTTATATTTCTCGGCTACTGGTTCCACTCCAAGGACCAGCTGCTGGCCCTGGAGGAAATCGAAAGGAAGGAACAGGACCTGAAAAAGGTCTTCGAGAAGAAGGCCAAGCAGGCCGTCAATCTGGAGGCCTACGAGAACCAGCTCGCGGAGATGCGTGAATCATTCGGTGCGATGCTGCGCCAGCTGCCCAACAAGACCGAGGTCGCCGATCTGCTGGTCGATGTTTCGCAAACCGGTCTCGCCAGTGGCCTGGAGTTTGAACTGTTCAAGCCGAGAGCGGAAGTACCGCGCGAATTCTATGCAGAGCTGCCGATCAATATCAGTGTGGTGGGCGATTACCATGAATTCGGTGATTTCGTCAGCGGTGTGGCAGCACTCCCGCGTATCGTTACGCTGCATAATGTCAGCATCAAGCGCCTGGAAGGCAAGAAGACCGGCCGCCTCGCCATGAACCTGACCGCCAAGACCTATCGCTACCTTGAAGATGAGGAGCGCGCCGGCGGGCAAGGCAAGAAAACCGGAGGCAAGGGCAAGAAATGATTATCTCCAGTCATCCTTTTCGCAGCTTGTTACTCGCCGCAGCCGTCACCGCCCTGGCCGGCTGCAGCAGCGATCCGACCACCGACCTGGCAGACTACGCCAAGCAGGTAAAGAACCAGCAACGTTCCGATATCGAACCGCTGCCGGAGTTCAAGCCCTACGAATCCTTTACCTATGCGGCAACCGACCTGCGTGACCCGTTCACCGTGCCTGCCTTTTCACATCAGCAGGCCGCCGTGGCCAGTAACAAACCGGTCAGCTCCGGTATCAAACCGGATTTCGAGCGCCCGACTGAACCGCTGGAGGAATTCCCGCTGGACAGCCTGCGCATGGTCGGCAGGTATCGGCGGCTGGATAGAACGCCAGGCCTCGATCGCAATCAGTGAATAATCCCACAGGGTGAAAACAATGACTGGATACTTTTCTCGCCGGATGCAACAGAGTGAATCCTTCGGGCATCAGTCGGGTGCGCAATGGCGCAAGCTGATGACAGCTGCCATGCTGTTCCTGGCCGGCACGCTGAATGCACATGTCGCCTTCGGGGCTCCCGCGAACACGCTGCAGGCCGTCGACTTTACCAGCCTGCCGGGTAACAAGGCGCAGATCACCCTGACCATGAGCCAGCCGGCCGTCAAGCCACTGAGTTTCACCATCGACAATCCGGCCCGAATTGCCCTGGACTTTCCGAATACCTCCAGCGGACTGAACACACGCACCAGCAATATCGGCATCGGCATGGCCGACAGCATGACCGTTGTTGAAGCCAAGGGCCGCACGCGTGTCGTAATCAACCTGATTGACATGGTGCCCTACGAGGCACACGCCGATGGCAATACGGTGGTTCTGACCATCCAGAGTGCAGGTCGCGAACTGTCCGAGGCCGAGGCCATCGCGGAACGGGTATCCGGTGGCGGTGGCAGCCAGCTGAGTAATATCGACTTCCGCCGCGGCGAGAGCGGCGAAGGCCGCGTTATCGTCAGCCTGTCCGACCCGTCTATCCCGGTTGATATGCGCCAGGAAAGCGGCAAGGTCGTGGTGGATTTCTACCGTGCCAGCCTGCCGCAGGAACTGCAGCGTCGTCTGGACGTGCTCGACTTCGCCACGCCGGTAAAGACCATCGACACCTTCACGAAGGGTGAGAATGTCCACATGATCATTACGCCCATGGGCGAATACGATTACATTGCCTACCAGGCGGATGACCAGTTCACGATCGAGGTCCGCCAGCTGACCAAGAAGGAAGTCGAGGAAAGCAAGAAGGACGAACTCGGCTTCTCCGGCGAGAAGCTCTCGCTCAACTTCCAGGACATCGAGGTCCGCTCTGTCCTGCAGCTGATTGCCGACTTTACCGGTATCAACGTGGTGGTCAGCGACACCGTGCGCGGCAGCCTGACCCTCCGTCTGAAGAATGTCCCCTGGGACCAGGCACTGGACATCATCCTGAAAACCAAGGGCCTTGCCATGCGCCAGACCGGCACCGTGATGCTGGTGGCGCCGAGCGAGGAAATTGCAGCGCGCGAAAAGCTCGAGCTTGAATCCAAGAAACAGATCCAGGAACTCGAGCCGCTCTACTCTGAATACATGCAGGTCAATTATGCCAAGGCCGGAGACATCGCCAAGCTGCTGAAGAGCGGTGACACCACCCTGATGTCGGACCGCGGCATGGCAACGATCGACACGCGTACCAATACCCTGCTGGTGCAGGATACCGCTGACAAGCTGACCGAGATCCGCAAGCTGATCGCGCGCCTGGATGTCCCGGTCCGCCAGGTGCTGATCGAATCGCGCATCGTTATCGCCAATGATGATTTCAAACGCGATATTGGTGTGCAGTTCGGCTTCAACAACACCAATGTCGTCGACAACGGTACCACCACGATTGACTATGGTGGCCGGAATCCGAGCCCGTTCATCGTCAGCCTGCCGGTTGCAGACTCGGCCGCTTCCGCCTTTGGCGTGAATATTGCCAAGCTGGGCAGCTACACGCTCGATCTGGAACTGAGCGCAATGGAGGCCGAAGGCCAGGGCGAGATCATCTCCAGCCCGCGGGTGCTGACCTCCAACCAGAAGGCCGCCTTCATCGAGACCGGCACCGAGATCCCCTATCGTGAGGCCTCGTCCAGCGGCGCTGCCACCACAGCCTTCAAAAAGGCCGTGTTGCGGCTGGAGGCGACACCACAGATCACGCCGGATGATCGCATCATCATGGACCTGGTCATCAACAAGGATGCCGTCAGTGATATCACGGTAGACAACGTACCGGCCATCGACACCAACGAGATATCCACCCAGGTGCTGGTTGATAACGGCGAGACACTGGTACTTGGCGGCATTTATGAGGAACAACAGATTGACGATACCACGCGGACACCGATATTTGGCGAATTACCGGTCGTCGGCTGGATGTTCAGGAAAACCACCAAACAGAGCGACAAGTCCGAATTGCTGATCTTCATTACCCCGAAGATTGTCAAGGAAGACCTGAATATCTGATACTTCGACACTACGGGTATCCCGCATGCCCGTGCGACTTGCCAGCCGACCCTGGATCTGGCATACCTGCCCGGCATGAACATGCCGGGCAGTTTGTTTCTGACGGGTCCCATGGGGGCCGGTAAATCCACCATTGGCCGCCAGCTGTCGAAGCAGCTCAAGCGCCCCTTTCACGACAGTGACCACGAGATCGAGAAGCGCACCGGTGTCGACATACCGCTGATCTTCGAACTCGAGGGCGAGGCCGGCTTCCGCAGGCGCGAGGCAGCCGTGATCGACGAGCTGACACAACTGCCCGATATTATCCTGGCCACCGGCGGCGGCGCCATCCTCGACCCGCTGAACCGTCAGCACCTGCGCGAGCGCGGTACGGTGATTTACCTGCATACCTCGGTCGATCAGCAGCTCAAGCGGACCTGCCGGGACCGTAACCGTCCGCTGCTGCAGACCGACGATCCGCGCGGCAAGCTGGCGGCACTGATGGCCGAGCGCGAGCCACTGTACCGCGAAATCGCCAGCCTGGTGATCGACACCGACGGCAAACGCGTGCAGGATGTAGTGAAGCAGATCTGCAAATATTTGGGGTCAGAATACATTTTTTCCTGATATTCCTGACGGTGATTATTAGGAAAAATTGTGCTCTGACCTCATACTATTGCCAATGAACACACTTACTGTCGATCTC
>CAMYKJ010000191.1 GCA_947258945.1 uncultured Ectothiorhodospiraceae bacterium | reverse complement strand
ATGAAATACGGTTCGGCACCGGCCAGCAGGGCGGCGCCCTCGTAGATCTGGTAGAAGGGGTTCGGCATCGCAACCAGGGGTTTTGCCGACCGGTCGACGCTGCATTGTGCAAACGCAAACAGCGCTTCGCGGGTGCCGTTTACCGGCAGTACCTGGTGTGCGGGATCCAGGCTGCCGGCGGGCAGTGAGAAACGCTGCGTCAGCCAGTCGGCAATGGCGGTGCGCAGTTCGTCACTGCCGCGCGTAAGTGGATAGCGCGACAGGCCGTGCAGATGTTCAAGCAGTGTCTCGGCAATAAAGCCGGGTGTGGTATGCCGCGGTTCGCCGATCGACAGCGATATTTCGTGCCGGTCGCGGGGCGGTGCGGTGCCGGCGAACAGGGTCGCCAGCCGTTCGAACGGGTAGGGCTGCAACCTTGACATATCGGGATTCATGACGTTGTGGTTTCCGCTGCCCGGTGTGCCCGGTTTGCAATTTTCTGCTGTGCCTGTTTGGATACGGGCGGCCAGTATAATGGATCCTGGGTCCAGCATTAAACCGGAGCCGGTTACCTCTCCCATATCCCCGCCGCTCGGGCGCTGCGGGAGAGAGGACAGCCTGGAGGGCTATCATCAAATTCTGTTATTTGATCCCCTCCCCGTGAGGAGGCGGGGGTGAGTAACGAATCCGGGTATTTAACCACAATGGAAAACCGACTGTTGCCGGTACTCAGCCTGCTGTTCACCGCCACCCTGTGGGGAGTGGTGTGGTATCCGCTGCGCCTGCTGGAAGAGCAGGGCCTGACGGGGGCCTGGAGTGCGCTGGTCAGTTACGGCGCTGCGCTTTGCCTGTTCCTGTGGGTGTTCATACGCGATACCGGGCCGCTGCAGCGCAATGCCCTGCCTTTGCTGTTGATGGGCCTGACCGCGGGCTGGACCAACGTGGCCTTCATCATGGCCGTCATCGACGGCCACGTCGTGCGCGTGCTGTTGCTGTTCTACCTGTCGCCGTTCTGGGCCGTGTGCCTGGGCTGGCTGATGCTGAATGAGAAGCTCGACGCCCGCTCGCTGCAGGTGTTTGTGATTGCCGTGGTCGGCGCCCTCATCATGTTGTGGAACGAAGAGATCGGTATGCCCTGGCCGGCTGATCGTGCCGACTGGCTGGCGGTGTCCGCCGGTTTCGCCTTCGCGCTGAGCAATGTGTTCGTGCGACGGATGCAGGATGTCGGCGTGCTGCTGAAGTCGGCCTGTGGCTGGACCGGGAATGTACTGGTCGCCGCAGCCTGGATTTTCCTCAGCCGGACCGGTTTGCCGGCGGTGGAGGGTGCGGTCTATGGCTGGGCGGTCCTGCTGGGCCTGTGCGGTTTTCTGATCATGACGCTGGCCGTGGTGTATGGCGTGACGCGCATGCCGGTACACCGTTCGGCGGTCATCCTGCTGTTCGAACTGGTTGCCGGAGCCGTGTCGTCCCTGCTGCTGACGGACGAGGTGATCCTGCTGCGCGAGTGGATCGGCGGCGGCATGATTATCATCGCCGCATGGCTGGCCGCGCGCATACACGCGGAGGACGGGGCATGATACAGATCATCCGGATCAACCATGTGAGTCTGCTGGTTGCCGATACACAGCGGGCGCTTCACTTCTATCACGGCATTCTCGGTCTGGCAATCAACAGGCAGCGCCCTGAACTCGGCTTCCCCGGCGCCTGGCTGGATGTCGGCGGCGGCCAGCAGATTCACCTGCTGGAGCTGGCGGTGGACGGGAGTGACCGCCAGCTACCCGAACACGGTGGTCGCGACCGGCACCTGGCGATGGATATCGACGATCTCGAGGCGGTGACGCGTGCACTGGACGAGGCCGGCATCGATTACACGCTCAGTCAGTCGGGGCGTCGCGCACTGTTCTGCCGCGACCCGGACGGCAATGCTATCGAGTTGATCGAGATCTAGTCCCGGCTGGCGTCACCGCATGCGATGCCCGGCACTTTACTTACGCACCCATTCGGGGCGAGGCACCCGTCGGTGGCGGCAAGTGACCATCAGCTCCCGTTCCGGGCGAGGTATTTCTCGACAGCCTTCTCAAGGCACTCGAACTGCGCCTTTTCCGTCAGCGGCCTGTTTTCCAGGTCGGTAATGTAATAGAAATCTTCCGCACGCGTACCGAGCGTTGCGATCTTGGCGTTCCACAGCCGCACGTCGCAGTCGGCGAACGCCCGGCCGATCCGTGACAGCAGCCCGTGACGGTCGGCAGTCGTCAATTCCATGATGGTACGCTGGTTGTCTTCGTCCTGCCTGAAGGCGATGTGGGTCTTGATCGGGAAATGCTGGTGCTGGCGCGGCCGCCGCCGGGTGATATGCCAGCCTGCATCCTCGTCGCTGTCAATGGACTGCCGGAGGGTTTCCTGTATTTCGGTCATGCGCGCATCGCCGGCGACCGGTTGTCCGTTTTCCTCCAGTACGTGGAAGGTATCCAGGATATGGTCGTCATCGGTCGAGATAACGCCGGCATCGACCACGTTCAGGCCGAGCTGTTCGATCACGGATGTAATGCGGCTGAACAGGCGTTCCTTTGATTTCCCGTAAATGAAAATCTCGGTGCCGCCGCGTTCGCTGTCCGGCTCTACACTGACCATACAGCCGTTGTCCGCAGCATGATCAGCGATCAGCCGGGTATGCGCGGCCACCTGTGAGGGTACGTGATGCAGGAAGTACTCATCGCCCAGTCGTTGCCACAGTGTTGTATAGCGGCCGTCATCGCCACCGAGATCAGCCAGTGCGGCTGCCTTGACCTGCTGGATCTGCTCGGAGCGCTGCATGGGGTCCTGCAGGCCGCGCTGCAGTGCACGGCGTGTATTGTAGTAAAGCTGTTTCAGCAGGGTGTCCTTCCAGTTGTTCCACAACTCCGGATTGGTCGCACGGATGTCAGCGACCGTGAGCAGGTAGAGG
>CAMYKJ010000190.1 GCA_947258945.1 uncultured Ectothiorhodospiraceae bacterium | reverse complement strand
TACCCGTGCCCATCAGGTTTGCTGCACATCACCGGCAGCACCGAGCACGCCCTCGGCGATGCGCGCCACCTGCTGCTCGATCGATGCATCGATGCGGGCGTGCACGGTCGATACAACACAACTGCCACGCGTGCAGGCAGCATCCTCTACGATCTGCCACTGCCCCTCTTCGACCGGCGCGGACAGGTGTTCTCGAACCAGTTGTGCATCCTGCGGGTGCAACTGCAGTGTTATCCTGCGCGACGCCACCGGCAACAGCGCTACCGACTCGCGGATAATCGACAGTACCAGTGCGGGATCCGTCGCCAGCTCGCGCCGGATGACCTGCTTCGCCACCAGCATCGCCAGCGACAGCAATTCTGTTTCAACCGCCTCATCCAGCTCCGCAAAAGGTTCTGTCAGAGCCTGCATCAGGCGCTGCAGGATTGCGACCCGGGCCTGCAGTTCCTGTTGTCCCGCCGCCAGCGCCACTTCCCGCCCCTGCGCATAGCCCTCGTCGTATCCGGGCGGAGTTGCATGCATCGCAGTACCGCCGACCGCCGGGATGCGTTCGTCGATCTGCGGGATATCCCAGCGCGCACAGTCACGACCCTCACCGCTCCGCTCCTGGCTAGACATACTCCTCACCACCCTTGCCGCCGATGATAATATCGCCGTTCTCCGCCATGCGTTGCGCGACCACCAGGATTTCCTTCTGCGCCGCATGCACCTCGCTGAGCTTGACCGGACCCTTGGTCTCCATGTCGTCCTTCAGCAATTCGGCGGCCCGTTTCGACATGTTGTTGAAAATCTTTTCGCTGAGGCTGTCGTCCGCACCCTTGAGCGCGACCACCAGCTGGTCGGTCGACACCTCACGCAGCAGGGACTGAATACCGCGGTCGTCGATGTCCTTCAGGTTGTCGAAGACAAACATCAGGTCCTTGATTTCCTGGCCGAGTTCCTCATCGAGCTGCATAATGTTTTCGGTGATGGCATTCTCGTCCTTGTTGTCCAGGAAATTGAGGATGTCCGCGACCGTGCCGGGCCCGCCGACCCTGGGCGGCTTGATGATCTTCATTTCGCGGAACTGGCCAGCCAGGATATGTCCTCCGTTTTCGCGACACGCATCAGTACATCGGTACGTGTTTCTTCATCCAGTGATGTCAGCACGCTGGCCGCGAGGTCCGCATCCAGTTGCGACAGCACGATGGAAATGATCTGCGGATGTTCTGCACCGACCAGCTCGGCAATGGCCACCGGGTCCATCCATTTGAGTGTCTCCAGCCCCTTGACGTTCCTGCCCTCGAGCACCCGGTTGATCATGTTATCGGCCTTCTCCGAGCCGAGCGCCTGTACCAGCACCTTCGACACATATTCGTCCTTGCCGATGTCGGTGGCATTCTGGCCCTGCAGGGAATCGATGAATTCCTGCAGTACCTCGTTGATCTGTTCACTGGAAATCTTGCTCAACGACGACATCGCCGTGCCGACCTTGTGCACCTCGCGCGGTTCCATGTGCTTGAGTATGTTGGCCGCGTACTCCTCGCCCAGACTCATGAGCAGTATCGCCGAGCGCTCGGTGCCGCTCAGTCCGGATCCCCGGTCAGCCATCGGAAGCGACCCAGTCTTTCACGACATGCGCGCCGCGGCGCGGGTCATTGTCGATCATCGAACGCGCCATACCGAACTGCTGGTCCGGTGACATGCCCGGCTGAGACGACAGGCTCAGCCTGTCCTCGCCCGCCATCTGCGGCTGCCCGCCCTGCCCGGCCGGCAATGCACCCGGCGCCGGCGCCGGTTTCACTGCCAGGCTGCGCAGCACCGGCTTCAGTACACCGAACACCATGAACAGTACCAGGATACCGCCCAGCGCCTGCTTGACCGCGCCGGCGACCCACGGCTGCTCCCAGATCGGCACCGGCGGCATGACCTCGCTGACCTCGTCCACCACGCGGAACGGGATATTGGTGACCTTGATACTGTCTTCGCGCGCATCGCTGAAGCCGACGGCCTCCTTGACCAGATCGGTCACGCGCTGCAACTCGTCTTCGGTGAGCGGCAAGCGCTCGGTTGCACCGGTTTCGTTCGCCGCCGTGCGGTAGTCGACCAGCACCGCGACCGACAGCTGCTTGAGCGTACCGGGCGCGGTCCGCGTATGGCTGATATTGCGGTCGACCTCGTAGTTACGGGTGGCGCGGCGCGAACTGTTGAGCGGTGTTGCCTGCGCCTCGCCCTCCTCGACCTCCGTGATTGTACCTCCCCGCGGCGGCTGGTTGGTCAGTGCACCGGGTACGCCGGAAACCCCGTTGCCCAGCGAGCTTTCCTCGAAGGTTTCCTCGCTGCGCACGACACGGCTGTCCGGCTGGTAACTCTCGGTAGTACTCTCCACCATGGTGAAATCGATATCGGCCGATACCTGCGCGCGCACGCCCTGTTCGCCGACGATCGGGATCAGGATATCCTCGATGCGTTTGATATAGTCACTCTCGATCTTGCGCGTATAGGAAAGCTGTCTTGCACTTCCTGCCATGGCGCCGGTATCGTCGCTCGCCGTCAGCAGGCGCCCACCCTGGTCTACGACAGTGACGCTGTCGGCCTCGAGTCCGGGTACGCTGGATGCCACCATGTGTACGATCCCGGCCAGTCGCTCGTCATTCAGCCGCGCACCGGAGAACAGCCTGAGCACGACGGAGGCGCGCGGCTTGTCCTGGTCACGCACGAACACGGAGCGTTTTGGAATGGCAAGGTGCACACGTGCACTTTCAACACTTTGCAGGGTAGCGATGGTGCGGGCCAGTTCACCCTCGATGGCACGATTGAAACGTGCCTGCTCCATGAACTGGCTGGTACCGAATCCCTGTTTTTCGTCCAGCAATTCGAAACCCGTGCCATTGCCGCGCGGCAATCCGCGGCTGGCAAGTTTCAGACGTGCCTCGTGCACGTTCGCCGCCGGCACCGTGAGCGCACCCGAACCGCGTTCCAGACGGTAGGGAATCGCGGCCGTCTCCAGCGCCGTGGCCACCTCGGCCTTTTCCGCATCGGACAGGGACCCGTACAGCATGCTGTATTCGGGTGTACGCGCCCATAACACGACATAAAAGCCCAGCGCCACGCTGGCGGCGAGACCCAGCATCAGTCCCATCTGCCGCATCACCGGCAATGCATTGAAGCCTCGCGCCTGTGCAGAGATGTTTTCCGGATTTACCAGTGCCATAGCCTTCCCTTGTTGCTGTCATGATTCCCAGTGACCCGGCACACCCCTTCCCTGGGGCGGCCGGGCCGATAAGCGGGTCACGATCCTGTGACCCGCGAGCCCCGGCGACAGGCCGGAGCATGAATCCTGTTTACACCGGCATACTCATGATTTCCTGGTAGGCCGATACCAGCTTGTTCCTGACCGTGGTCATGGCCTGGAACGCCAGGCTGGACTTCTGCATGGCCACCATCACTTCGGCCAGGTCGATATTCGGATCCTCCGCCTCGAAGGCAGCCGCCAGCTTGCTGGATGTCTGCTGCGCCTCGTTCACCTTGCCGACGGAATCCTGCAACAGACCGGCGAAGTCCGATCGCGCGGCCTGTTCCGCCGGATCGGCGGGCGCACCCGCACCCTGCGCCATGGATGATATGGCGCGCATCTGCGCCAGTACCTGGTCGATGCCCATTTCACTCATGTGCCACCCCCGTCCTTATGGTTCATGCGCTGCCCATGCCCGCGGATCCGGGCAGTTCCATGCCGGCATCACGCAGACGTGCCATCTTGTAGCGCAGCGTCCGTGGGCTGATGCCCAAACGCGCAGCCGCATCCTTGCGGCTTCCATTACCGGCTTCCAGTGCCTGGATAATCAACTCGCGCTCTTTCTTCTTCAGGTCCTGATCAAGCACCCTCGATGCCTTCACCACTCCGTCGTCCTGCATTGCACCCAGCGAACCTGCATGGACCTCTTCCTCGTCCAGGCTGATATCACCGGCCTCGATACAATCACTGTTGTTGAGTATCAGGGCACGCTGCATGACGTTCTCGAGCTCGCGC
>CAMYKJ010000189.1 GCA_947258945.1 uncultured Ectothiorhodospiraceae bacterium | reverse complement strand
CAGGTTCGGCATCGGCCACGCAAAGTCCTGGAACCATTTCGGCCCGAACGGCATCTTCATCGGCATGGCCGGGTTGCCCAGCGGGCTGACCTCGGCATCGATGTCCTTCTTCAGCAGCAGCAGGCCATAGAAGGTGAAGAACACCTCAACATCCCAGCCCAGTGCCGCAGCGGTCGAGGCAAGGATGAAGGGCGGGTAGGCCCAGTCGAGTGTGCCCTTGGTGGCGATAATCGACATCGACGGCGTTCTCTGCGCGTCGATGTCTGCCAGTTTCTTCGGTAACAGCTCGTCGAGTTTCTGATCCAGCCACGCATCCAGTTGCGCATTGGCCTGTACGTTCTCAACAGTTGTAGACATAGTTGCTCTCCTCAAAGTGACACCCCTGCAACATCCCGGATGTCGAGGAATGGACGTTTCTTGTTACTGATCGAAACCCGGTCTTGACTCTGCAACTGACCGCTCTGCGGTGTTCAAATCCGGGGCCTCAGTTACGACTCTGTAGTTATTTAGTATAGCTATATTAATGCTTTATTATATTTAGCCTGCCTGCCAAGGTCAATTGGACTCAGCACTGCTCCCAGGGCAGACCGTGATAACGCCAGCCACCGAGGGTACTGCGCTGGTGCTGCTCGTCGAGTTCGCCCTCGAATCCCTCGGCAACATTGTACACTCCCGTAAAACCATTATTCATCAATAGTTTGCCGGCCTCGAGCGACCGCTTGCCACTGCGGCAGATGAGCAGGACGGGCGCATCGTCCGTGTGCTCGCCGATACCGATCCCCCCCAGCATGACCTTGCGGACCTCCGTAACGAAGTTCGGGTTGACGGTCCAGGACGGTGCATCGATCCAGGGCACATGGACACTGCCGCGGGCATGGCCGACGAACAGGAATTCCATACTGGAGCGGACATCGATCATCACAACCCGCTGGTTGCCCTTCATCATGTCCCAAGCCTCCGCCGGTGTAACGGTCTTGACCTCGCCTGTCATAGTCTCTCCCCACGGGGCCCGGCGGGTGCCGGGCTGTCTGAATAAGCGTAGCGGTGTGCAGAGGATCTGCGCCTTGCTCCGTTGACAATAATAGCCTCACAATGTGCACAGCGGTCATGACAAACTCGAATTAACGCCACAATCCCGCGCCTTTGTGGTTAACGGACCGGGTCCGAACCGGATCATCGGTAGCAGTAAAACTATGATTATTGATTATCAACGGGTGTATTTCGAATAAATAAGTATAATTTCACCACCTTTTATCCATAATTAATATAATTAAATTTATATTTACCACTTTACTATTTATTAATCTTATGTGGATTTTAATGTTAACTAAATTGGTAATTTTGGATTTACTGTGGAGTTAATATATTGCTTCGCGCCCTGCTGATCAAGGCCTCGCTGTACCTGTTCGCCGTTGTGCCCCTGCCGGTCAGTCATGCCCTCGGCGCACTGATCGGCTCCGTGCTGGCGCGCCTGCCCGGTTGGATCCGGTCCGTGACCCGCACCAATATCGATCTGTGCTTTCCCGACCGGTCGCTGCAGGAGCGTCAGCGCCTGGTCAAGGCATGTTTACGCGAAACCGGCAAGACCGTGCTCGAGAGCGGTGCACTGTGGTTACGCCCGGGCAGGATGGTCCTGCGGCTGATACGCGAGGTTGACGGAAGCGAGCATGTCGAGGCGGCGCAGGCGAAAGGGCAGGGCATCATACTGGCAACACCCCACCTGGGCGCCTGGGAAGTTGCCGGCCTGTACTGTGCAGCGCACTATGACATCACCTGCCTGTACCGGCCACTGCGCATGAGGGAACTCGATGAGCTGGTGCGAAAGGCCCGCAATCGCGCGGGCGGCAATTATGTTCCGACGACTGCGCAGGGTATCCGCACACTGTACCGGACACTCGGTGAAAATCGTGCCGTCGCCATGCTGCCCGACCAGGAACCGCAGGCCGGTGCAGGGATATTTGCTCCGTTCTTCGGCATACCGGCTTATACCATGCTGTTCCTCTCGCGCCTGACCATCAAGACCGGCGCACCGATCGTCTTCGTCTGGTCGGAACGGCTGTCATTCGGCCGCGGTTATCGCCTGCATTTCAGGCCTGCGCTTGCAGCGGCGTACGACGATGACCTCGCCGTGTCCGTTGCCACCATCAACCGCTCGGTCGAAAACCTGATCAGGGAATGTCCGGCACAGTACCAGTGGAATTACCGGCGCTTCCGTACACGCCCTGCAGGCGAGCCGCCGCTCTACTGATCAGTCGCCGGCCGCAAGCGCCTTGTCCACACGCTTCAGGAAAACCTTCATCTCCCTAACAGCCTGGATATCTCCCTGCTGCTCGGCCGCACTGATACCCTGCAGATAGACATCCCTGGCAGCGACGAGCTGGCCCGCCTCGTGCAGCGCCTTTCCATAGAGCTTCCAGGCGGCCGAGTAGCCCGGGTCCTGGCGGACGGCCGCCTCGAGGTGGGGCAGCGCGTCCGTCACCTCTCCCGCCTTGAGTAACTGGCTGCCGAGGGTGAAACGCAGCAGGGCACTGTCCTGACCGGCATCCAGCATGGCCAGCAGGTTGTCGATCATGGACATGCGATTGATACCCTAGCGCCGCCAGAACATACCGGTAAACAGGATAATGAGGGTGAAGATTTCCAGCCGGCCGAGCATCATGGCAAACGACAGCGCCCACTTGGCCGCATCGTTGATGTCGACGTAATTGGCGCCCACATCGCCCAGCCCGGGACCGAGATTGTTCATACAGGCGGCAACCGCCGAGAAGGCCGTGACCTGGTCAAGCCCTGTGGCCATGAGGAACAGCATGATAACGACAAAACTGCCGACATAGGCGGCAAAAAAACCCCATACCGCACCGATCACCCGGTCGGACAGTGGCTTGCCGCCTATCTTGACCGGGATTTGTGCGTTTGGATGAATCAGGCGG
>CAMYKJ010000188.1 GCA_947258945.1 uncultured Ectothiorhodospiraceae bacterium | reverse complement strand
GCCGTGACATGCAGGTGCCAGCGCTCCAGCAGGGGCGTCAGGGCCAGCAGGTTGCGCATGTCGTCATCGACCAGCAACACACGCATACCGCCGTAATCGGCCTCCGGCACCGGCTCGGCCCGTGCGACCGTGCCGTTGCCGCTAGCCATAGCGCGTTTTGTTTCGGGCGTTCCTGTGTCCGACATCGCCAGCGGCAGGAACAGCGTGAAGGTCGAACCGCTGCCGCGGCTGCTCTCCAGCTCGATATCACCGCCCATCAGGTTGGCCAGTTCCTTGCTGATTGCAAGCCCCAGGCCGGTACCGCCAAAGCGCCGGTTGGTGGATCCGTCGGCCTGCCTGAATGCCTCGAACACCAGCCCCTGCTTGTCGGCATCGATCCCGATACCGGTGTCGGTTACGCTGATACTGACCGGGTAGTCGATCCCCGCGCGGTCACGGCCGGGCGCAAGCCGCAGGGTGACACTACCCTCGCCGGTAAACTTGACTGCGTTGGACAGGAAATTCAACAGGATCTGGCGCACCTTGTCGCCATCCGAACTGATGGTGGCCGGCGCGGCGGGATCCATTTCCACCTTGAAATCAAGCTGTTTTGCGTCGAACTGGGGCTGCATCAGTTCTACGATACTGTCCAGCAACGCCTGCAGGTCGACCGGCTCGGGCTCCAGCGTCATCTGGCCGGCCTCGATCCGCGAAAGATCCAGGATGTTGTCGATCAGCGTCCGCAGGTCATTCCCGGCCGCGTGAATGACGCGCGCCTTGTGAGAGACTTCCTCGTCCAGCCCCGCGTCACGATCGTCGGACAACATCTTCGACAGCAGCAGGATCGAGTTCAGCGGTGTACGCAGTTCGTGGCTTACGTTGGCGAGAAATTCCGACTTGTAGCGGTTGGATGTCTCCAGCTGCTCGGCATAAGTCAGCAGCGCCTGGTTATGCCCGGCATGCGTTTCCGCAAGCCTGGTCAGCTGATTGCCCAGCTCGACCAGCTCTTCAGGGCGCTTCCAGGAAAACGGCACCGCTTCGTCCTGCTCGAGCACGCGCGTAATGCCGTCGGTCAGTTCATGGCCAAAGTGCTCGGTACGCACCGCGATGAGGCGCGCCACCAGCAATACCACAACCAGCAGACCGAGCACGATGGCAGCGATGATCAGTTCCACCCGGTTGCGCAGTATCGCCAGCGGTGATGCATCGACACTGCGGCCCACCCAGAGCGTGCCGTCGCGCTCGGTCTTGAACAGCGGCACCCACAGAATCTGCTGGTTGCGAAATTCCCAGAGAGCCAGTTCGTGCCTGGAGAAAATATCCTCAAGTCCCTGGAAATCGTCAAACGCGGATGTCCCGCTCGATTCTTCCTTGACGGAATCCAGGTAGCTGCCGTTATCCAGCACCCAGTAATTGCCCCGATAGGCCTGTGCCAGGCCGCCCATGTCCAGGTACACGACCACGCTGCCACGCGGAGCGGCCGCCTCGCCGGTTTCCGGCAGCAGTTGCGGCAGGAACACCGGACTGACCAGCCCCATTTGCATGAAACGGTTGGGAGAGACCATCGCCGCTTCGCGATCGAACGCGATCGGACCGTTCAGCACGGTACCCGGACCCAGGTGCTGCACGGCCTCCAGCAGGACCGGTTCCGGCTGGTTGTGGTTCCCGGTACTGGTGGCCTCCAGGCGTCTGGTGGTGTGATCGCGGTCCAGCCAGAAGACCACCTTGCTGTCAGCATCGACAAAGAAGATACGTGTGATATCCAGCTGATCGAACAGCACCTGGTTCACCCAGTCCACATAGCCTTTGCGGATGGTGTCCAGTTCGGCCGCATGCTCCGGGTTGTCTTCCGACACCAGCAGTCCGGGTTCCGGCATTTTCGCCAGCAGACGCGCCATCTCGTGGCGTCGCGCAAGATGCTGGTCCAGGTCACTGAATTCCGCGCGCAGGTTCTGCAGGTGTGCCTTCTGGTAGAGCAACTCGAAGCGCTCGAAAATCATCGGCACGTTGATGGCGAAAGCCACCAGCAGCGGAACCAGCCCGAACATCACGAGCAGCAGGGATATCTGGGTCCGCAGCTTCATCTATTTCAATATACCGCTATTGCATCAAATCCATCAAAGTTCTACTTTAGCATGCGGGGCAGGGCCAGACAGAACAACATCAGATGATGGATAAATTTATGGGTCGTTTCCGGGATATCGGTCCGGGACTGGTGATGGCTGCAACCGGGTTGGGTGCCGGCGACATGATCGTCGCCTCCGTGGCCGGCGCCAGGTATGGCACGGCGCTGCTGTGGGCCGCCGTACTCGGCGCCGTGATGAAGTTCGTCATGAACGAGGGTCTGGCACGCTGGCAACTGGCGACCGGCACCACGCTGCTGGAAGGCTGGGTTCACCGGCTGCCGGTCTTCTTCTCCCTCTATTTCTTCATTTACCTGCTGCTGTGGACCTTCATCGTTGCGGCGGCGCTGATTGCCGCCACCGGGCTGGCCGCCCATGCACTGGTCCCGTCCCTCTCCGTACAGGCGTGGGGAGTCATACACTCGCTGCTGGCCCTGGTACTGGTAATGTCCGGCCGCTATGCGCTGCTGGAGCGACTGATGAAGACCTTCATGGCGCTGATGATGGTAATCGTCATTCTCTGCGCCATACTCGTGATTCCCGAGGCAGAGGGACTGCTCGATGGCCTGCTGCGGCCGTCCATACCGGACGGATCAGCCCTGTTCATCTTCGGTGTCATCGGCGGTGTCGGTGGCAGCGTCACACTGATGTGCTACGGCTACTGGATACGCGAACGCAACTGGATATCACGCGAGGACCTGGCGCGGTCGAGAACGGACCTGGCCGTCGCCTACATACTGACCGGCCTGTTCGGCATGGCCATCATGATCGTTTCGGCCGGGGTGTCGCCCGAACAGGTCACCGGACCGGAGATGGCCCTCAGTGTGGCAAAACGACTCGAACTGGT
>CAMYKJ010000187.1 GCA_947258945.1 uncultured Ectothiorhodospiraceae bacterium | reverse complement strand
ATCGATGGCCGGCCGGTGTCGTTCAGTACCGATCCCGGCCGCAATATACGCACCCTGATTTACCACAAACCCGCCGGTGAACTGACCACGCGCAAGGACGAGGAAGGTCGGCCGACCGTGTTCGACAGCCTGCCGCGCATCCGTCACGGACGCTGGATCTCGGTCGGCCGTCTGGACATGACGACCTCGGGACTGCTGCTGGCGACCACCGACGGTGAACTCGCCCACCGCTTGATGCATCCCTCCTACGAAATCGAGCGGGAATATGCGGTGCGGGTGCTGGGCGAGGTGAGCGAGACCATGCTGCACAATCTGCTCGAGGGCGTCCGGCTCGAGGACGGCATGGCCGCGTTTACCTCCATTCGGGACGCGGGCGGGCAGGGCGCCAATCACTGGTACCACGTCATCGTGCGCGAGGGCCGCAACCGCGAGGTGCGGCGCCTGTGGGAGTCCCAGGGGCTGCAGGTCAGTCGCCTGATCCGCGTGCGCTTCGGGCCGGTCGGTTTGCCGTCCGACCTGCGCGCCGGTCGATTCCGTGACGTGTCGCCGGCGGAGACGCGCGCGCTGTACGGCGCGGTCGACCTGCCGGTGCCGAAGATCGTGCAAAAAACCCGCCCGCGCGCACGACGCGGTCGCCGGGCACGCTAGACGGTTTACCGGTGCTGACGCGTCGCGGCCTGCTGGCAACCTACCGGTCGCTGTTGCGGACCTTCGGCGCGCAGCAGTGGTGGCCGGCCGACACGCCGTTCGAGGTCATGGTCGGTGCGGTCCTCACCCAGAACACTGCGTGGAGCAATGTCGAGCGTGCCATCGCCAACCTCGCCGAGCGCGGCAAACTGGATGCAGAACGCATACTGCGTGCGCGTAACGACCACCTGGCCGGCTGGCTGCGTCCCTCGGGTTATTTCAACATCAAGGCGCGGCGGCTGAAGAATTTCTGCCGCTGGTACCTGGAGCAGGGCGGCTACCGGCGGCTTGCGCGCATGCCGACGCACCGTCTGCGCCTGTCGCTGCTCTCGGTCAACGGCATCGGCCATGAAACCGCCGACGATATCCTGCTGTATGCCTTCGACAGGCCGGTGTTTGTCATCGACGCCTACACCCGGCGGCTGTTCTCACGGCTGGGGCTGGTCGCCGGGGATGAGGCCTATGATGACATGCGGCTGGCGATCGAGGAGTGTCTTGGCCACGATGCCGGTCTGTTCAATGAATATCACGCACTCATCGTGCGGCATGCAAAAGCGCATTGCCGCGTGAAACCGCAGTGCAGTGATTGTGTCCTGAACGTGTCCTGCCCGAGCGCGCACGCCGGCGCGCCATAGGGAGGTGGGCCTGAATCTGCTAAAATACCCCAACGGGTACCCGGCAAGTGCAGGCGCTGATGTGAATATGATTCCGGCTGACAGACATGATGCACGAGGACGCGCTGCTGCACGCATGACGCGTGCTGATCGTGGCGCCCTGCAACGGTTGTGCTTCGTTGTGATTGCGCTCGCACTGCTTGCCTGTGAGGGCAAGCCGCCGCCGGATTCGGCAGACAAGGCGCCGCAGGCAGGGGTGAAGGCGCATCCGGAGGCAACGGCCGAAGCGCTCGAGGCCGGCATGGTCAATCCGGGCTATGCGGAGAAGCCGGCCTGGTTTGCCAACTCGTTCCTCGATCTGCGCGACGATGTTGCAGAGGCCGCGGCGGCCGGCAAGCGCGTGCTGCTGTACTTCTACCAGGATGGATGCCCTTACTGCAAGAAACTGCTCGACACCAATTTCGCGCTGGCCGATACGGAGACACGCACCCGCGAGAAGTTCGAGGTGATCGCCATCAACATGTGGGGCGACCGGGAGGTGACCGGCCTGGACGGCGAGGAAACGACCGAGAAGACCTTTGCCGGGTCGCTGCGCGTGATGTTCACGCCGACCCTGCTGTTCCTGAACGAGTCTGGCAAGGTCGTGCTGCGGCTGAACGGTTACTACCCGCCGCACAAGTTCAATACCGCGCTGGACTATGCCGCGCAGTACAACGGCAGCGAGCCGGCCTTTAGCGAGTACCTGGCCGAGGTCTCGCCGTCCGCCGCCAGCGGTGTCATGCACCAGGATGCATCCTTCCTGCCCCCGGGCAGCAGTCTTGCCGCTCGCGCATCCGGCAAGCCGCTGCTGGTCATGTTCGAGCAGAAGGAGTGCGCACCCTGCGACGAGTTACACCTCGACATCCTCAGGCGCCCGGAAAGCCGGGAACAGCTGGCGCGCTTCGACGTCCTGCTGGTGGATATGTGGTCGAATGAATCGCTGGTACTGCCGGACGGCACGCAAACGACGCCTGCCCGGTGGGCCCGGCAGCTGGGTGTCCAGTATGCGCCGTCACTGGTGTTTTTCGAGGATGACCGCGAGGTGTTCCGTACCGAGTCGTACCTGAAGGCCTTTCATACCCAGTCGGCCATGGACTACGTGGCCTCGGCTGCCTACCGGGAACAGCCCGAGTTCCAGCGCTTCATCGCCACGCGCGCGGAGGCGCTGGAGGCGCGAGGCATTCATGTTGACCTGATGAACTGATATTGTCGGCGATACGCTTGAACTATATCTGTATGGAGATTTCTACATAATGCGTCACAGACCGCTCCTGAAACTGCTGATGACCCCGTTTCCGCATTCCGTCGGGCTGGATGCCCCGGTAAGCGATGCCCTTGAAAAGATGCAGGCGCACGCGTTTCATCATCTGCCGGTGACTGACGGTCATGCGCTGGTGGGGGTCATCACGGAGCGTGACATCAGGAACCTGCAGGCGGGCAGTCCGTCGCAGGAAGCCGGTGACGCACTCGCAGTGAAGGATATGTATATCCATGATGCGTACATCGTCGATATCAACGAGCCGCTGGACAACGTGTTGCTGGAAATGGCGACACGTCACATCGGTTCGGTGCTGGTCACCCGCAAGGGGAATCTGGCCGGGGTATTCACCAGCAACGATGCCTG
>CAMYKJ010000186.1 GCA_947258945.1 uncultured Ectothiorhodospiraceae bacterium | reverse complement strand
GGCCGTGAGCAGGGGCACCTCGTAGTGGTCCCCGCCCTGCCACACCGGGCCGACGGTATGGATCACCCGGCGGGCCGGCAGGTCGAAACCCGGACTGATCTTCGCCTCGCCGGTCCGGCAGCCGTCGAGTGTTCTGCAATATTTCAGCAACAGCGGCCCTGCGGCATGGTGAATTGCCCCGTCGACACCACCGCCGCCCAGCAGACTGTTGTTGGCCGCATTGACAATGGCATCCACCGCCAGGGTAGTGATATCACCGGTGATAATCTCAATCATCGAAACTAGCCCAATAACCTTCTGCACCGCAAACAACAAGACATGGCCTGATCAGGCTCTATGCAGGCATTATTGATCAATGGCCACAGATCCCGCCGTAAACACAAAACTATAGAATCTATGTGTAGATATTTTTCCGTGTAATTCCGTGGATTCCGTGGATTCCGTAACAATAATGTCTGACTCTTATCATATTACACCAGCGCTTATACCATTCGCTGCTGCGAAAATATGCGTTATAGTGCCCGTATGGTAACGCGACGGGGGACGACATAATATGCCACGCCTCATTACGCTCTCACGTGCTGCGCGACTGGTCGGCGTCAAACGCGGCGTATTGCAGAAACGCATTCAGCAGGGAGAGCTGCGCACATTCGAGGGCGAACTTCTGCTGTCGGATCTGCTGCATGCCTATCCGCAGACAGAAATCGAAGACACCACCATGCTCGAACGGGTCGAGTCGATCATGGAAAACGCAGTCAACAAGATCATCCGTCCCGACGAAGAAGGCCCGGATACAAACACCCTGGCCGCGCGCATCCTGTCACTTGGCCAGGAACTGGCACAGGCGCGTGCCGAGTCACGACGCAATGCCGACATTATCAAAAGCCTGAAAAACCGCTTCGAGGAAATTCCATCGTCAGATGAAAAGACGCAACAGCAGGCATTTAGTACACTACGTGACTGGTTTTACCGGACACTGGAATCACTGCAACCCGTTGACAATGATTCCGGTCTGATCGCGAAAGAGGCCTTTCTCAGAGTCATGGCGGCACAGGTACGCATCCTTCCGACCGGACACGAATTCTTTATCGAGGGCACCGACTCGATCCTCGAGGCCGGCCTGCGCGGCGGCCTCGCGCTCAACTATGGCTGCAGCAACGGCAATTGCGGCCTGTGCAAGTGCAAGGTCATCTCCGGCCAGGTCAAGCAGATCGCGCCGCATGACTATACGCTCACCGAGGCAGAAAAAGGTCTGGGTTACATACTGACCTGTGCCAATACCGCGGTCACCGATGTTGTCCTCGAGGCCGACGAGGCCCATGGCTCGTACGACATCGCGCCGCAGGAAATCGAGGTCAAGGTCAAAAAGCTCGAACGGATCGACGACCGCGTCATTTTCCTGCAGGCCAGGACGCCGCGCACGAAACGCCTGCGATTCCTGGCCGGCCAGTACCTGTCGCTGAATATCGACGGCCTGCCCGCACAGGACTGCTCCATCGCCAGCTGTCCCTGTGACGACATGAATCTCCAGTTCCACATTCCCGTTATCACCGGCGACCCCTTCAGCGAAAAACTCGAGGACTGCCTGGAATCCAGTGCCAGTCTGACCATCAGCGGGCCATCCGGCGACTTCATCCTCAACGAGGACTCGCCGCGCTCGCTGGTTTTCATCGCGTGCGATACCGGATTCGCCCCGATCAAGAGCCTGATCGAGCATGCCATGGCACTGGACATTGCAGAAGACATTCATCTCTTCTGGATCGCAACACCCGGCAACCATCATTACCGGGGCAACCTGTGCCGTTCATGGGCCGATGCGCTGGACAATTTCCACTATACAGCCCTCGCAGCAACGGAAGACGCGGCCGTCGCTGAACTGCTGCCGGGGATTATCGACAGTCTGACCGGGGCGGCCAGCCTGGACTTTTACGCCTGTATGCCGGCCCCGCTGCTGGGGCAGACGAAAAGCTTCCTGCTTGAATCCGGCATACCACCACAGCAGATAAAAATGGAGCCGGTGTACAAGGGCCCGTCTGGCTGATTTATTTATCTGGTGCGCGTAGCGCACCCTGATGGCGGCTTACTTGACGATTTTCAGTGAAGGACGCTTGCCCTGCGGCTTGCTGCTGTCACTGGGCTCCGGTTCGTCGCCATCGTCGCTGAAGACCATCCCGCGACCGTTCTCCTTGGCGTAGATAGCCAGTACCGCGTCGAGCGGGACGTAGACTTCGGTCGCAATACCGCCGAAACGGGCGCGGAAACCAACCGCGTCGTTGCCGAGGCTCAGACCTTCCACGGCTGTGGGACTGATATTCAGGACAATCTTGCCGTTTTGACCCTGCTGGGCGGGCACATCCACGCCCTCCCCCTCGATATCTACCAGCAGGTGCGGCGTCATTCCGTTATCGAGTATCCACTCGTGTATTGCGCGTACGAGGTATGGTCGACTGGTCGTCATACTCATTGAAGATACCCGGAATCGGGTGGAAAAACCAATAGCACGGGGAACGGTACAGTCCGTTCGGTGCGCGACGGGCGAAACCTAGTCGCGCATTTCGTGCTCGGCCTCGGAGAGACTGGCCTGGAAGGACTCGCGCTCGAACATCCGCCTGGCGTAATCGAGCACCGGTTTCGCCTGGCGCGGCAGATCGATTGAGTAATGCTGGAGACGCCACAGGATCGGCAGGATACTGGCATCGACCAGCGAAAACTCATCGCTCAGAAAGAACGGTTTTGCCGCAAACACCTCTGCACTGGACGTCAGGCTGTCGCGCAACTGCTTGCGTGCCTTGCTGGCGGTCTTTTCACCGCGCGACTCCAGCGCCTGGATCAGGTCATACCAGTCGTGTTCGATACGATAGAGCGCCAGACGGGTACGCGCCCGGGAAACCGGATCAACCGGCATCAGCGGGGGATGCGGAAACCGCTCATCCAGGTATTCCATGATGGCCCGCGGATCGTACAGGACCAGTTCACG
>CAMYKJ010000185.1:5675-7252 GCA_947258945.1 uncultured Ectothiorhodospiraceae bacterium | reverse complement strand
GCCAACCCGCAGGGGCTCTCTCCCCTCGGCGACAGCACCTGGGGCGACAGCTTCAAGGCCGGTGACCGGCGACTGGGCGAGCCCGGTGCCGGCAGCTACGGCTTCCTGCAATCGGGCGCGCTGGAGACCTCCAATGTGGAGATCACCGAGGAGCTGGTCAGCCTGATCACTGCGCAGCGCAGCTTCCAGGCCAATGCCCAGGTGATCTCGGCGGCCGACACGGTGACCCAGACAGTGATCAACATCGGTCGTTAACCGGCAGGCTAACTGACAGGAACTCATCATGGACAAGCTGCTGTACATCGCCATGAACGGCGCCAGCGAGACGATGAAGGCACAGGCGGTCAATTCGCAGAACCTGGCGAATGCGAGTACCACGGGTTTTCGTGCCGACCTGGAGTCGTATGCAAGCCAGCCGGTGTACGGACCGGGTCATGCCAGCCGCGTCTATGGCATAGCGACGGGCAAGGGGGTGGATTTCACGCCCGGTTCCGCCATCGGTACCGGTCGTGATCTCGACATCTCGATCAACGGCAAGGGCTGGATCGCGGTACAGGGTCCGGACGGTAACGAGGCCTATACGCGTGCGGGCGATCTGCAGGTCGACAGCCTCGGACTGTTGCGTACCGGTGCCGGTCATCCGGTGATCGGTAGTGGCAGTCCGATTGCGATACCGCCGTTCGAGAAAATCGAGATAGGCGCGGACGGCACTATCTCCATCCTGCCGGTCGGCCAGGCGGCAACCGCTCTGCAGGTGGTAGACCGCATCAAGCTGGTCAATCCACCAGAAGACGATATGGTGAAGGGTTCCGACAGTCTGATGCACATGGCTAATTTTCAGCCAGCCATCGCCGACAGCACGATTACCCTGCAGGCCGGCGCACTCGAATCGAGCAATGTGAATGCAATCGATGCCATGGTCAGTCTGATTCAGCTGGCACGCCATTACGAGATGCAGATCAAGGTCATGGCGAATGCAGAGGAAAATGACAAGGCCTCGGCATCATTGATGCGCATGGGGTAAATATTTTTCGAGATATATTTTTGCAGGAGCGCCTTGCAGGCGCGATAAACCAGGCATACAGGTTCGCGCCTGCAAGGCGCTCCTGCAGGAAAACGCAAACAGGAGAATAGAGCATGGATCAGGCACTCTGGATAGCGAAGACGGGGCTCGAGGCACAACAGACCCGCATGGCGGTGACGGCGAACAACCTCGCTAACGTCAACACGACCGGGTTCAAGCGCAGTCGTGCCGTGTTCGAGGACCTGCTGTATCAGAACAATGCACAGGCCGGCGCCCAGTCATCCGAAGGGACGCAGCTCAATTCCGGCCTGATGCTGGGTACCGGTGTTCGGGTCGTTGCGACCGAAAAGTTGTTCAACCAGGGTAACCTGGTGCAGACCGGCAACAGCCTGGACATGGCCATCGAGGGGCGTGGTTTTTTCCAGATACTGATGCCGGATGGCAATATCGGCTACACGCGCGACGGTACCTTCCAGATCAATGCCGACGGTGAAATTGTCACGTCCAAGGGATTTGCGATGCAGCCTTCCATCACGATTCCCGAGGATGCACT
>CAMYKJ010000185.1:4711-5546 GCA_947258945.1 uncultured Ectothiorhodospiraceae bacterium | reverse complement strand
GCCGCAGAGCGGAACCGCGGGGGAGGGCGGGCTGGGTACCATCGCCCAGGGCTCGCTGGAAACGTCCAACGTGAACACGGTCGAGGAGCTTGTCAACATGATCGAGACCCAGCGTGCCTACGAAATGAATTCCAAGGCCATCTCGACGGCCGAGCAGATGCTCGAGTATGCAAACAACACGTTGTGATTGGTCGGGTAATTGAATGAATTGTCCCTTCTCCCGTATCGAGAAGGTCAGAGCCTGCCCCCGCGGAGGCGGGGGATGAGGGGATAGAGATAATGATCTTATTCACTCGATCCCCTCTCCCCAACCCTCTCCCTGGGGGAGAGGGAGTCAAACAAGAGTCAAGGATGACTGGCATGTTACGTAAAATGGAAACCGCACCGCTGATGTTTGTTGTGTGTCTCTGCATATTGATGCTGTCGGCCTGCAGCAGGACATCCATCATTACGCGCCCGGGCCAGGCAGAGTATGCGCCGGCCGAACCGATGATGCCGCCGCCGGTTGTCAACAACACCGGTTCGATCTATGCGGCCGCTCATGCGCGTCCGTGGTTCGAGGACATCAAGGCACGGCAGGTCGGTGACCTGCTGACAGTCGTTCTCGACGAGCAGACCGATGCCAACAAATCGGCCAGTACCGAAATCACCAAGGACAATGCCACGGATATATCTGCGCCAACGATACTTGGCCAGGATGTCACTATCGGTGGTGATCCGCTGAGTACCTCGCTTGATTCTGCGAATGATTTCAGCGGCGAGTCGGATAGTTCCCAGAGCAACAATCTGCAGGGCAGTATTACGGTTACCGTGGCACAGGTATTGCCCAACGGTA
>CAMYKJ010000185.1:3099-4687 GCA_947258945.1 uncultured Ectothiorhodospiraceae bacterium | reverse complement strand
ACGTGCGCCTGCGCGGCATCGTCCGGCCTGTCGATATCGGTCCGACCAACACCATCCTGTCGACCCAGGTGGCGAATGCGCGGATTACCTACAAGGGCAAGGGTGCCACTGCAGATGCCAACGCCATCGGCTGGCTGGCACGTTTCTTCATCTCGCCGTTATGGCCATACTGATCAAGTGAGCATGACTATGAATACAGGAATTAGCAGAGGTACCAACGTGCTGCTGGGGCTGGTTCTGTTGCTTGTCTCGTCTGCTGCGGCGGCGGAACGCATCAAGGACATCGTGTCGGTGGCCGGCGTGCGCTCCAACCAGCTGATCGGTTACGGCCTGGTGGTAGGTCTCGACGGTACCGGCGATTCGTCCAGCCAGCCATTTACCGTGCAAAGTCTGAAGAACATGCTGGCGCAGCTGGGCGTGGTCATTCCACCGAACGTCAAGCCGCAGCTGAAGAATGCCGCGGCGGTCATGCTCAGTGCCGACCTGCCGCCGTTTGCCAAGCCGGGCCAGACGATCGATATCACGGTCTCGTCGCTCGGTAACTCCAAGAGCCTGCGTGGCGGCACCCTGCTGATGTCGCCGCTCAAGGGTGCAGACGGACAGGTGTATGCCATTGCACAGGGCAACCTGATCGTCGGTGGTTTCGGTGCCGAGGGTGCCGATGGCTCGCGCGTGTCCGTCAATGTGCCGAGTGTCGGCCGCATTCCGGGCGGTGCAACCGTCGAGCGCAGCGTGCCAAGCCCGTTCGATTCGTCCGACACGGTGACGCTCAATCTCAATACACCTGATTTCACGACGGCCACGCGTGTGGTCGAGAGCATCAACCGGAACATGGGCAAGGGTACCGCGATGGCGCTGGATGGCGGGTCGGTCAGTGTGCATGCGCCGCTGGATGCGACCAACAAGGTCATGTTCGTCGCCATGCTGGAAAACCTCCTGGTCGAGCCGGGTGAGGCGCCCGCGCGCGTCATCGTCAATTCGCGTACCGGTACGGTTGTCATCGGTAGTCATGTGAAGGTGATGCCGGCGGCGGTTTCGCACGGCAGCCTGACGGTCACCATCAGCGAGGCCTATGGCGTGAGTCAGCCGCTGCCCTTCTCTGACGGTGAAACGGTAGTGGTGCCCAGCAGTGGTGTCGAGGTGTCGGAGGAGGGCAGCCCCATGTTCCTGTTCGAGCCGGGGACCACGCTCAACGATGTCGTGCGTGCCGTCAATCAGGTGGGTGCGGCACCGGGTGACCTGGTTGCTATCCTCGAGGCACTCAAGGTGGCTGGAGCGTTGCGCGCCGAGCTGCTGGTTATATAACGGCAGCCGATGGCCAGACCAGACAGTGATTATGGTGTGAGTAGAGTGCACTTCGTGCACCGATTCCGGTGCGTGAAACGCACCCTGCAATGATGATCAGTTTCCGATGATCAACGAATCATCCAGTGCATCGGTCTACACCGACTTTCAGGGACTGGCCGAACTGCGTGCCGCGGCCGGCAGACGTACACCCGAGTCGATGCGTGAAACGGCCCGTCAGTTCGAGGCGCTGTTCGTGCAGACCATGCTGAAGGCCATGCGCGATGCCAGTCAGGGCGATGGC
>CAMYKJ010000185.1:0-2978 GCA_947258945.1 uncultured Ectothiorhodospiraceae bacterium | reverse complement strand
GCACCGCTTCCATCGCCGCTTGTGTCTGACCAGACAACACCATTGGTCAATCTTGCCGGCGTTGCCAGACCGGTGGTCGATCTGCAGGCAACGACCGGGGGCGCATTGATCGATGCCCCGTCCGCAGGGCAGGTGCCACATGCCGCGGCAGTCGCCGACAGCGCTGACTGGCGCCCGGCCGATGCGGAGACCTTCATCCGTGAAGTGTTGCCGGTCGCACGCAAGGGTGCGGCCAGGCTGGGTGTGCAACCTGCCGTGCTGGTGGCGCAGGCGGCACTGGAGACCGGCTGGGGCAAGAAAATGATCCGCCACCCGGATGGCAGGAACAGCTTCAACCTGTTCGGCATCAAGGCGGACGGCCGCTGGCAGGGTGAGCGGGCGACGGTGGCCACGCTCGAGTATGAACAGGGCATTGCACGGCGGGAACGGGCGGCCTTCCGCGCCTACGGGTCGCTGGAGGAGTCGGTGAACGATTATGTGGAGTTCCTGCATGGAAATCCGCGCTACCAGCAAGCAATTGAATCTTCAGGAAATTCTGTGGCTTTCCTGCGTGGACTAAAGGATGCGGGGTATGCGACCGATCCAGACTATGTAGAGAAGATCCGTTCGATCATGGGCGGGGAGTCATTCAACCAGGGTATGGAGCCGCTGCGGCTCGCCGGTCAGGAGCCTGACAGGACGATAGCGGACCTCTGGTAGCAGGGAAGAAGAGGACTAACGCATGGGAAGCGGTCTGTTGGACATTGGCAGTTCGGCGCTGTTGAGTTATCAGCGCGCGCTGGACACGATCGGCCACAATGTCGCCAATGTAAATACACCGGGTTACAGCCGTCAACGGGTTGAGCTGGCTACGCGCCTGCCGCAGCTGAACAGCAGTGGTTTCATCGGCGCCGGCGTGAATATAGCCGCAATCACACGCAGCTATGACCAGTTTCTTACCAATGAACTGCGTACCGGTACCTCCGGCTATGCTGAATCCAGCACGCTGGCCTCGCTGGCAAATGGCCTGGACAATATGCTGGCTGATCAGAATTCAGGTCTGAGCCCCGTACTCGGTTCGTTCTTTGATGCAATCCAGGGTGTCGCCAACGATCCTACTTCGGTGGCAGCCCGGCAGGCGTTGCTCGGTGAAGCCGGTTCGCTGGTCACCCGTTTCCAGGGACTGAACGACTGGCTGGATACCACGCGGCGCAGCCTCGGATCCCGCATGGATACCAATGTCCAGGAAATCAACCAGCTGGCCTCGTCGATTGCTTCCCTCAACCAGCAGATTATCGATGCGAAAGGCAGTGCCGGCGGACAACCACCCAATGACCTGCTGGATCAGCGTGACCAGCTGGTGCTTGAATTGTCAGGCAAGGTTTCGATCACGACCAACACGCAGGAAGACGGTGCACTGAATGTATTCATCGGCAGTGGCCAGTCACTGGTGCTGGGTGTCCAGCACAGCAGCCTGGGGCTGGTAGATCGCATCAGCGATCCGGGGCAGTTCGATATCACCATTGGTGCAACCGGCAGTCCGGCCGTGGTGGTAACCAGCCTGATCAAGGGCGGCGATCTCGGTGGCGTGCTGCATTACCGTGACCAGGTGCTGGTACCGGCGATGAATGATCTCGGTCGTCTTGCGATTGAACTGGGTACCTTCATGAATGAACAACACCGTTCCGGTGTCACGCTGGATGGCCAGCCCGGTCTTGACCTGTTTTCAGTCGCCAGTCCGCAGGTAGTTCCAGATGATGGCAATGGCGGTACGATCGCGGTTGCCTTCGACGATGTATCGCAATTGACGGCCGACGATTACCGGCTGGCCTTTGATGGCATCAACTGGGCCCTGACACGGGCGGGGAACGGACAGGTTGTACCACTGAGCGGGAGCGGTACAGTGGCCGACCCGTTTGTGGCGGAAGGCATCAGTATCACCATCGGTGCAGGTGCCCTCGCCGGTGACGGGTACAACGTTCGCCCGACGCGCGACGGAGCGGGCTCGATCAATGTACTGACGGGTAATCCCCGGGATCTGGCACTGGCTTCACCGGTGTCTGCCGCTGCAGCGATTGTAAATACCGGCACCGGCCAGATCACGCCGGGTACCGTCACGGATATCAATAACCCGGCCTTCCAGTCACCGCCCGGTCAGTTGTCGCCACCGGTGCGGGTGCGTTTTACCAGCCCGACCGGTTACGAGGTAATCGACCAGACGACCTCGGCTGTGATCGATACCGGCACCTATGACCCGGCCACCGGGGCGGATATATTTCCGACCGCCAATCTTGGTGTGGACCATGGCTACCGGGTGCGCATCACCGGCAGTCCTGCTGCCGGTGATGAATTCAATATCGCCTACAACAGTAGTGGGGCGGCCGATAATCGCAATGCACTGCTGCTCGGCGGCATGCAGTCACAGCAGTTGATGAACGGCGGTACGACCAGTTTCAATGATGCCTATGGCCAGCTGGTCGCCGATGTCGGTACGCAGGCACGATCGGCGCAGCTCGGCAGCGATGTGCAGGCCGCGGTATTGAAGCAGAGCGAGGCCGAGTGGTCGGCTGCCTCGGGTGTCAACCTGGATGAAGAAGCCGCAGACCTGCTGCGTTTTCAGCAGGCCTACCAGGCGGCTGCGCAGATTATTGCCGTGTCCGACAATATATTCCAGACGCTGATCGGCGCCTTCAGGAGTTAACGTGAGAATCTCGACGATACAATTATTTCAGCAGCGCGTGGATGCCATGCTGGCACAACAGCAGCAGCTGTCCAGGACCGAATTGCAACTGGCGACCGGCAAGCGGCTGGTGTCACCTGCCGATGATCCGGCGGCCAGCCTGCGCAATCTGCAGCTGGAAGATCGCAGGACACAGAATATCCAGTTTCTCGAGAATATAGACCGGGCGCAGGGCCGGCTGGAGCTGGAAGAGGGTGCGCTGGCATCGGGCGTCGACGTGCTGCAGCGCGTTCGCGAGCTCGCGGTCGGTGCACTGAAC
>CAMYKJ010000184.1 GCA_947258945.1 uncultured Ectothiorhodospiraceae bacterium | reverse complement strand
ATCCGGCATCAGCAGCATCAAATCCACGTCGGAGCCCGGCATGAGTTCGCTGCGTCCGTATCCGCCAACGGCCACCAGTGCCAGTGTATCGGCATCGTCTCCCATACAGCATGACCAGCAGTGGCGCAGGACCTGGTCGACCAGCCAGGAGCGGGCTTCCAGCAGCAGCGCAACGTCGGTTCCGCGCTCGAAGCGGTCGGCGATGACGCGGTTGCCGTCAGCCAGGTATTGCTTGACCGGGGCCAGTAGTGCGCTGGCGGTCGCTTCCTCCTGCTGCAGTGCCGTGAGGTCGAACCAGGCCGCGAAATCTGTCGACGGGGTCGTGCTTGGCGGCGGTCGGTACATGGGTAGTATGGATCAGACTTCGTCGCCGGGGAGACAGGTCAGAACCTCGTGTCCGTCGCCGGTCACCAGGATAGTATGTTCCCATTGTGCCGATAGGCTGTGGTCCTTGGTCACCACGGTCCAGCCGTCCGGCAGCAGCCGGGTATGGCGCTTGCCGGCATTGATCATCGGTTCGATAGTAAAGGTCATGCCGGCCTCGATGGGCATGCCGGTGCCGGGTTTGCCGTAGTGCAGGATCTGCGGATCCTCGTGAAACTCGCGACCGATGCCGTGACCGCAGTACTCGCGTACCACGGAGCAGTGATTCGATTCGGCATGCTGCTGGATGGCGTGACCGATATCACCCAGCCGGATGCCCGGCCTGACCAGGTCGATGCCGATGCGCAGGCACTCGTGGCTGATGCGCGCAAGCCGTTCGGCAGCCACTTTCGGTTCGCCGACGAAGAACATCTTGCTGGTGTCGCCATGGAATCCGTCCTTGACGACGGTGATGTCTATGTTGACGCTGTCGCCTTTTTTCAGAACCTTGTTGCCGGGGATCCCGTGGCAGACCACGTGGTTGACCGAGGTGCAGATCGACTTGGGAAAGCCGCGATAATTCAGCGGGGCGGGTATGGCGTGCTGCTCGTTGACGATGTAGTCGTGGCAGATGCGATCGAGTTCTTCCGTGGCCACACCGGGCACCACATGCGGCCTGATCATTCGCAGCACCTCGCCGGCGAGCCGTCCAGCCACGCGCATTTTTTCTATCTCTTCAGGCGTTTTGATCGTGACAGGCATGTAACACCCTGATCTGCTTTTGGTTAGACGCTGGCCGGCAGGGGGAGACCAATTGTCGGGAGGTGCAGTGTATGGTATAAAGGCGGGCTTGTTAAGTGGGCCATCCCGGTCCGCGAGGCAACAAATACACACATGTACCGGCACATGCAGCAGGGTGCCCGGTGTGCGGCCGGCAGGAACGGTCGCCCGACGGGTTGCTGTCATGGAGTGCATGGAAGACCAACCCGACACTGGAGAGACAAATATGTCAGATGTATCGATGCGCCAGATGCTGGAGGCTGGCGTTCACTTTGGCCACCAGACCCGTTACTGGAACCCGAAGATGGCCCCCTTCATCTTCGGCGAGCGTGGCAAGATCCATATCATCAACCTTGAAAAGACCATGCCGTTGTTCTCGGATGCGATGAATTACATCAGCAGCCTGGTTGCAAATGGCGGAACGATCCTGTTCGTCGGCACCAAGCGTTCGGCGCAGTCGGCCGTGCTGGAAAACGCCACCCGCTGCGGCATGCCTTTCGTGAACCACCGCTGGCTCGGTGGCATGCTCACCAACTACAAGACCGTCAGGCAGTCCATCAAGCGCCTGAAAGATCTCGAGACCATGGCGGAAGACGGATCCTATGACCGCATCGGCAAGAAGGAAGTCCTGATGCTGACGCGTGAAAAGGACAAACTGGAGCGCAGCCTGGGCGGTATCAAGGATATGCGCGGTATTCCCGATGCCATGTTCGTGGTTGATGTCGGTTACGAAAAGATCGCCGTGAAGGAGGCCCGCAAGCTGGGTATTCCTGTCGTCGGTATCGTGGACACCAATAACTCGCTCAAGGGCGTCGATTACATCATCCCGGGTAACGATGACGCCATCCGTGCCATCAATCTGTATGTCGAGGCGGCGGCCGATGCCGTCAGTACCGGCAAGCTGAGCGTTGCCCACGCCGTGGCGGAATCGAAAGACGAGTTCGTCGAGGTGGATGAGGGCGCGGCCGCCAAGCCGGCACGCAAGAAGGCGGCGCCGAAGAAGAAGGCCGCAAAAAAGGTCACGGTGAAAAAAGCGGCCAAGAAAGCCGCCCCGAAAACAGCGGAAGCCGTGGCTGCTGATGCCCCTGCAGAGGATGCCGGTGCCGGTGAATAAGCGGCAGGCAATCAGTAATGCGTAATCGAGAGTTTTGCGGAGGATTTCTGAAATGGCTATAACTGCAGCGCAAGTCAAGGAACTGCGCGAGCGTACCGGTTCCGGCATGATGGAGTGCAAGAAGGCACTGGTCGACGCCGGTGGCGACCTCGATGCGGCCATCGAGGCACTGCGCAAGTCCGGCATGGCAAAGGCTGACAAAAAGGCCAGCCGTGTTGCGGCCGAGGGCCTGGTTGTCATCGAGTTGAGCGACGATAAAAAGACCGCGGCGATTGTCGAGGTCAACTGCGAGACCGACTTCGTTGCCAAGAAGGATGACTTCCAGTTATTTGCCGGAGCGATTGCCCGGCGTGTGCTGACCGACGACCCTGCAGATATCGACGCGCTCATGGCGTCGCCGCTGAATGACGGCGATGCCACCACGATCGAGGATGCCCGCAAGTCGTTGATTGCAACTATCGGTGAAAATATCGCGGTACGGCGGTTCACGCGTGTGGAAAGCAGCGTCCCGCTGGCGTCCTATGCACACGGTGTGCGTATCGGCGTGCTGGTCGAGCTCGACGGCGGTGATGCCAAGCTCGGCAAGGACCTTGCCATGCATATCGCGGCGCATGACCCGCGTCCCGTGTGTGTCTCGGAAGAGCAGGTACCGGTTGACATGATCGAGCGCGAGCGCGAGATATTCACTGCGCAGGCCCGCGAGAGCGGCAAGCCCGACAACATTATAGAAAAGATGATCGAG
>CAMYKJ010000183.1:9514-12360 GCA_947258945.1 uncultured Ectothiorhodospiraceae bacterium | reverse complement strand
GTTCAACTTTTAACACTGGAATAACGGATATATGTCAATGTTACATCTGGTAAACAAATCGCCCCATGACGGCTGCAATCTGGATACCGCAACCTCGATCATGAAGGACGGCGACTCGCTGCTGCTGATCGAGGACGGTGTCTACGGGGCCATCAAGGCCGGCAAGGCCGCGTCCCTGCTCGAGGGACGCAGCGTATCGGTACTGGGTCCCGATCTGGCCGCCCGCGGCATTTCGGAAGACAAGCTGGTCGACGGTATCACGATCGTCGACTATGCCGGCTTCGTGGATATGGTTGCAGCCAGCGACAATGTGCAGTCGTGGCTCTGACTTCTTTTATATTAACTGGCGTCGTCCAACAAGGAGACAATCATCATGAGTAGTATCGAGGCAAACGGAAAGACTTACGAAACCGACGAGGAAGGATACCTGGCCGACCTGAATACCTGGGACAAAGATGTCGCGGAAGTGATGGCCAAGATTGACGACTGCGAGCTGACCGAGAACCACTGGGAAGTCATCAACTTCCTGCGTGAGTATTACGAGGAATACCAGATCGCTCCTGCAGTGCGCGTGCTTACCAAGGCCATCGGCAAGAAGCTCGGCAAGGACAAGGGCAACAGCAAGTACCTGTACGAACTGTTCCCGTACGGTCCGGCAAAACAGGCGTGCAAGTACGCCGGCCTGCCGAAGCCGACCGGCTGCGTCTGACGCACTTCCGGAGGCCTGCAGGTATCCGCCTGCAGGCGTCCGAACCATTCCGTCACTAGAGGAGCCCGGAAAGCATGCCCTTCTGGACCATTGTTTATGCATTGCTGTTCTATACTGCCACGGCCCTGCTGGTAGGCGGTCTGGCGTACAAGATCCGGCAATATGCAAAGACACCGGCACCCCTGGGCGGTCTGGCGTACAAGATCCGGCAATATGCAAAGACACCGGCACCCCTGAAGATACCGACCACCCCGGCACCGGTAACCCGCCAGGGCGTCGTGCTGCGCATGTTCCGCGAAGTGGCGTTCTTCGAGAGCCTGTTCCGTTCCAACAAGTGGATCTGGGTGTTCGGTTACCTGTTTCACTTCGGCATGTTCCTGGTGCTGGCGCGTCACCTGCGTTACTTCACCAACCCGGTGTGGACCTGGGTCGACCTGATCCAGCCGTTCGGACTGTATGCGGCATTCGCCATGGTCGCCGGACTGGCCGGGCTGTGGGCACGCCGCGTACTCGTTGACCGGGTGCGCTATATATCGGCCCTGTCGGACCACCTGATGCTGGCGCTGTTGACGGGCATTGCCCTGACCGGTCTCGGCATGGACTACATCACACACACCGATATCGTGGCCCTGAAGGCATTTTTCCTGGGCTTGATGTATTTCAACTGGCAGCCGATTCCGGAGGACCCGCTGCTGCTGGTCCATCTCGGCCTGGTTGCCACATTGATGATCATATTCCCGATCAGCAAACTGCTGCATGCCCCCGGTGTGTTTTTCAGCCCGACACGTAATCAGGTCGACAACCCGCGCGCTGAACCCGGACTGCGCGCACACGATTCCCGGCATATCGCGCCCTGGGCGGCTGAACTCGAGAAGTAACCCGGCATAACGACTGAATCTGGAGCGAAGCGTGGCTGATTTCGAAACACCGGAACTGAAGGAATATCCCGTCATCCCTCTCATCCATGAGGGCGTGATGGCGCACAGCAAGCCGTTCATCGCCAAGGAACAGTTCCAGGAACCGCTGGGTTTCCCGGGAGAACTGGTCGACAACTGGCAGCAGGTCGCCTACGACAAGATGGAGGAACTGACCGGCAAGTACCGTTCACTGGCTGTGTTTCTCGATTCCTGCGTCAAGTGCGGCGCCTGCACCGACAAGTGCCACTATTACCTCGGCACCAGCGATCCGAAAAACATGCCGGTCGCGCGCCAGGACCTGTTCCGCAAGGTCTACCGCCGCAAGTTTACTTTCGCCGGCAAGGGAGGTGCTGGACGACTGGTACAGCTATTTCCACCAGTGCTCGCAGTGCCGCCGCTGTTCCGTGTACTGTCCCTACGGCATCGACACCGCCGAGATCTCGATGGCCGCCCGCGAGGTCATGGATACCATCGGTGTGGGCCAGAAGTACTGCAACGAAATCATCGGCAAGGTCTTCAAGATCGGCAACAACCTCGGCCTGCCGGAGCCGGCACTGGCCGACACCCTGGAAGGACTCGAGGAAGACATCGAGGACGAAACCGGCGTCAAGGTGCGCCTGCCGCTGGATGAGAAAGGTGCCGACGTGCTGGTCGTGACCCCGTCCGCGGACTTCTTCGCCGAACCGCACGTCGACGGCCTGATGGGTTACGCCAAGGTCTTCCACGAGGCCGGCCTCAGCTGGACCCTCAGTTCGCATGCCTCCGAGGCCGCCAACTTCGGCATGTTCATCGGCAGTTACGAGAACATGCGCAAGCTGTCGCTGCGCGTGCGCGAGGCGGCACTGGACCTCGGCGTGAAACGCATTATTTTCGGTGAATGCGGCCACGCCTGGCGCGTCGCCTACAGCTTCCTGAACACGCTGGCCGGTCCGTTCGATTTTCTCGACCCGAACTACCCGGTCCCGCAGCACATCCTGGAGTTCACGCATGACCTGATCCAGCGCGGCGGCATCACGCTGGACAAGTCGGCCAACGATGACATGCGCCTGACCTTCCATGATTCCTGCAACATTGCACGCGCCTCGCGCATGGGCTCGAAGCCCGGCGGCCAGTTCACGATCCCGCGTGAAGTGATCAAGGCAAGCTGTAATCACTTTTTCGATATGCCGCAGGACACCATCCACGACGCCACCTACTGTTGCGGCGGCGGTGGCGGTCTG
>CAMYKJ010000183.1:5937-9473 GCA_947258945.1 uncultured Ectothiorhodospiraceae bacterium | reverse complement strand
ATCTGTGCGATCTGCAAGAGCCAGTTTGCGAAGGTGATGCCCTACTACGGCTTCCAGATGGACAGCATCGTCAGCGTGCACCAGCTGGTCAGCAACGCGATTGTCATGGGCAACAAACAATAGATTTCGAATCCGGTTTGGGTGATACACCCGATCAGATAACAGGAGAACAGGCATGGCAACTTCAAAAGAAGATATGGAAAAAGATCTGACATTCCGTCGCTTCGAAGACGGCGATTACACCTACTCGCGCATTGGTGACGACATCTTTAACGAAGATACCACCTACAAGTGTCCGACCTACGTGCACCGCACCCCGCCCTGCCAGGGCAGCTGCCCGTCCGGTGAGGACATTCGCGGCTGGCTGCAGATCGTGCGCGGCATCGAGAAGCCGAGCGGCGAGATGAGTATGGAAGAGTATGCCTTCCGCCGTTCCACCGACGCCAACCCGTTCCCCGCCATGATGGGACGCGTGTGCCCGGCGCCCTGCGAGGATGGCTGCAACCGCAACAACGTCGAGGATTTTGTCGGTATCAACTCGGTCGAGCAGTTCATCGGCGACCAGGCGTTTGAACAGAAATTCACCTTCGATGCCCCCGCACAGATGAGCGGCAAAAAGATTGCCATCATCGGTGGCGGCCCCGCCGGCATGGCAGCAGCCTACCAGCTGCGCCGCCTGGGCCACGCCAGCACCATCTTCGACGACCATGCGGAACTCGGCGGCATGATGCGCTACGGCATCCCCGGCTACCGTACCCCGCGCGACGTGCTCAACCACGAGTGTCAGCGCATCGTCGACATGGGCGGCATCGACCTGAAGATGAACACCCGCGTCGGCAAGGATGTCGCCGTCGAGGACATCGAGAAGGAATACGACGCCGTCCTGTGGGCGCTTGGCTGTAAATCCGGCCGCAAGCTGCCGGTCCCGAACAGCGACGCGCCCAACTGCGTGTCCGGCGTGGCCTTCCTGGAGGCCTTCAACAAGGGCACCCTGCAGGTCACGACCGACAAGGTCGTCTGTGTCGGTGGTGGCGATACCTCTATCGACGTGGTCTCCGTCGCACGCCGTCTGGGCAAGATCACCAAGATCAACAAGGAAGACCGCCCCGAACAGGTCATCGGCGGCTATGTTGCACACGATTCCGCCTTTGCGGCTGCCCGCGAAGGGGCTGAAGTCACGTTGACGTCGCTGTTCGGGCGCGAGGAGATGACCGCCACGGAACACGAGGTCGAGGATGCCCTGCACGAGGGTGTCACCATCCTGAACGGCGTCATGCCGATCGAGGTTGTGCTCGACGGCGAGGGTCTCGCCTGCGGACTGAAGATGGCCAAGTGTGAAATGGTCGATGGCCGCCCCAGTCCGGTCGAGGGTACCGAGTTCGAGGTCGAGTGCGACCTGGTCGTGTCCGCCATCGGTCAGGGCGGCGACCTGTCCGAGGGCCTCGAGTCCATGGACAACGGCCGCGGCCTGATCGACGCCGATGCCTTCTACCAGGTGCCGGGCCGCGACGGTCATTTCGTGGCCGGCGATATCATTCGCCCGCACCTGCTCACCACCGCCATCGGTCAGGCCTCGATTGCCGCCGAAAGTATCGACCACTTCCTCAAGCAGGAAGCGCAGAAGAAGCGGCCGAAGGTCGACGTGCATCACTTCGAATTGCTGCAGAAGCTGCACGAGGCCAACCTGGACCCGCAACCCTTCGATCCGAACAAGGATGACCAGCGTGGCACCAACGCGGCCAACTTCGCCGTGCACAACTACGAGGACCGCTCGAGTGCCGAGATCATCTCCTCCGATCGCCTGTTCCTTGGCCACTTCCCGTACACACCGCGCAACAAGCGTTCGGCAAAGGGTCCGTCTGCCGAGGATGTGCTGGGACACTTCTGCGGCATGTGCTTCGAATGCGACAACTGCGTGATCTACTGCCCGCAGGACGCCATCTTCCGCGTCAAGAAAGACCAGGCGACCATGGGCCGTTACGTGGATACCGACTACGACAAGTGCATCGGCTGCCATATCTGTTCGGACGTCTGCCCGACCGGGTATATCGACATGGCCATGGGCGACCACTAGGAAACGATCGCACACATGATTAACTACGGTCTCAAAATCCTGCTGCTGGGCCTGTTGCTCGGTGCCGCGGTTCCGGCATCGGCCGGGGGTTCCCTGCTGCCGGTCATTCCGGAGGCGCAGGCGCGCGTCAGCGAGACGCAGGGCTGCGTCGAGCCGGTGGATGATATGCGCAAGAACCACATGGAATACATCCTGCACCAGCGTGACAAGACCGTGCACGAGGGTATCCGCACGCAGCAGCACAGCCTGGTCGAGTGCATCAACTGCCATGTCAGTGATGCCCCCGACGCACCGCGCGTTAGCAGTGAAGAACATTTCTGCAACAGCTGCCACACCTACGCGGCCGTGAAGGTCGACTGCTTCCAGTGCCATGCCGACCGGCCGGTCAGTACTGCACAAAAACTTTCGCAGCCTGGCGGCGGAGAATCGCTGTTGCTGTCGGCAGACAGACAGCCGGTGTCAGTGACAGGAGACCAGGCACAATGAGTGAACAAGAGGGAATCGACATCTACCGTCGCCGCTTCCTCGGTAACGCGGCAAAGGCATCTGCCGGCCTTGCGCTTGCGCCGGGCATCATGCTGACGGAACTTGGCCATGCCAAGCCGGCCGACGAGGCCGTGACCGGCCAGGTTCGCTGGGGCATGCTGATCGACTCGAACAAGTGTGCCGAGGGCTGCAACGACTGCGTACAGGCCTGTAACGACGAACACGGCCTGACCGGCTTCGACCGCCCCGCGACCGATGCCCAGTGGATCCGCAAGGTCAAGCTGAAAGACAGGCAGACCGGACACACACAGACACTGCCGCTGCTCTGCCAGCATTGCGAACACCCGCCCTGCGTGGACGTTTGTCCGACCGGCGCCTCCTTCAAGCGCGAGGACGGCATCGTACTGGTGGACAAGCACATCTGCATCGGCTGCCGCTACTGCATGATGGCCTGCCCGTACAAGGCGCGCTCGTTTATCCACGAGACACTGCAGGACCAGATGCCCTATGCGCCGCGCGGCAAGGGTACGGTTGAGTCCTGCACCTTCTGTGTCCACCGCGTGGACGATGACCGCACACCGGCCTGTGTCGAGGCCTGCACGGCGGAAAATCACAACGCCCTGGTGTTTGGCGATATGCACGATCCGTCCAGCCAGATTTCACAGGAACTCGAGCGTCACAGCTCGCAACAGATTCGGGCCGACCTGCAACTCAACACCGGCGTGCGTTACCGGGGGATCTGATGAAATCAATCGACTTCAGGGAAATTGACGGCGGGCTGCCCTTCTACATGCTGGTCGGCTTTATCGGCGTTTTCGTGCTGGCCGCCCTCGGCGCCGCCTATTACATGGAGCACAACGGTCACTGGGTCACCGGTATGTCCAACCAGATCATCTGGGGCACGCCGCATGTGTTTGCCGTGTTCCTGATCGTGGCCGCCTCCGGCGCCCTCAACGTGGCCTCCGTCAGTTCGGTC
>CAMYKJ010000183.1:0-5922 GCA_947258945.1 uncultured Ectothiorhodospiraceae bacterium | reverse complement strand
ACTGGTACTCGATCTGGGTCGCCCGGACCGGCTGATCGTGGCGATGACCTACTACAACTTCAAGTCGATCTTCGCCTGGAACATCATCCTGTACATCGGCTTCATGGGCGTCGTGGCCGTGTACCTGTGGATGATGATGGAGCGCAAGATGAACCGCTTCACCAGGGCAGCCGGCATGGGCGCCTTCATCTGGCGGCTTATCCTCACCACCGGTACCGGCTCCATCTTCGGCTTCCTGGTCGCGCGCCAGGGCTATGATGCCGCTATTATGGCGCCGATGTTCATCGTCATGTCGTTCTCCTTTGGCCTGGCCATCTTCATCCTGGTCCTGATGGCGCTCTACAAGTGGTCAGACCGGCCGCTGGGCGACGCCATCCTGTTCCGCCTGAAGAACCTGCTGGGCGTATTCGTGGCCGCCGTCATGTACTTCGTGCTGGCCTACCACCTGACCAATCTGTACGGTACCGAAAACCACGGCGTCGAGCGCTTCATCCTGCTGGACGGCGGCGTCTATACCCAGCTGTTCTGGATCGTGCAGCTTGGCATCGGCAGCCTGTTACCGCTGCTACTGCTGTACAGCCCCGGCCCGGGCACCAACCGCGCCTGGATCGGCTTCTCCTGCCTGCTGGTCATCATCGGCGGGCTGGCACAGATGTACGTCATCATCATCGGCGGTCAGGCCTATCCAATGGAAATGTTCCCCGGCAAGGAAGTCACCAGCACCTTTTTCGACGGCGTCGTCGCCGACTACACACCCAGTCTGCCCGAATTTGTCCTCGGACTCGGTGGTGTCGCCCTGGCACTGGCAGCCACCGTGGTCGGTACGCGCGTGCTGCGTTTTCTGCCGGCCAGCCTGGCGGATGAGCAGGTTGACCCGCATCACACACCTGCCAAAGCCGGCTAGCCAGCCGGCGCCGGGGAATCCCCGGCATGGATATCCCGCCTCATGTCCCGCCTGCTGATCTCGGCAGCCCACAAGTCATCCGGCAAGACCACCGTGTCGCTGGGTCTGTGTGCCGCCATCGCCGCGCGCGGCCTCCGCGTGCAGCCGTTCAAGAAGGGGCCGGACTACATCGATCCCATGTGGCTGGGACAGGCGGCCGGACGTCCCTGCCACAATCTCGATTTCTACTGCATGTCCCCGGAAGAGATCCTGACATCGGTGGGTCACTACGCGCGCGATGCCGATCTGGCCCTGATCGAGGGCAACAAGGGGCTGTATGACGGGCTGGATCTGCATGGCAGCAACAGCAATGCCGCGCTCGCCAAGCTGACGCATGCCCCTGTCATCCTGGTACTCGATGCACGCGGCATGACGCGCGGTATCGCGCCCCTGATTCTCGGCAACCAGGCCTTCGACACCGACGTGCAGATTGCCGGCGTCATCCTGAACCAGCTGGGCGGCAGCCGCCACGAGGCCAAGCTGCGTGCCGTGATCGAGCACTACACCGAGGTACCGGTCCTCGGCGGCGTACACCGCGACCCCGACCTGGCGATCGATGAACGTCACCTGGGCCTGATCCCGAGCAACGAGGCATCCGCAGCCGGCGACCGGATCGGCGCGATCAGCGCGCGGATCAGCGAACAGGTCGACATCGATCGCCTGCTCTCGCTGGCCGGTACCGACCCGCTGGATTTCAGCCCGCTGCCGGCCGGTACGCCGCCGGCCGGTCGTCGCGTGCGTATCGGCATTGCCCGCGACGCCGCCTTCGGTTTTTACTATCCCGACGACCTGGCAGCCATGGAGCGGGCCGGGGCAGAGCTGGTGCCGTTCAGCACGCTGCGGGATACCGCACTGCCGGACATCGACGGTCTGTTCATCGGCGGCGGCTTTCCCGAAACACGCATGGCGGAACTCGAGGCGAACCGCGCGCTGCGTGAAAATATCCGCACGGCGATCGAGAACGGCCTGCCCGCCTACGCCGAATGCGGCGGACTGATGTATCTCTCGCGCAGCCTGACCTGGCAGGACCGGCGCTGTAACATGGCCGGTGTCATCCCGGCAGACACACTCATGCACGAAAAGCCACAGGGCCGCGGGTATGTGCGCCTGCGCGAGCGCACCCCCGCCCTCTGGCCGGGCAAACCGGCGGCTGACGTGATCGCCGCCCACGAATTTCACTATTCAGCGCTGGTCAATCTCGACCGGGACATGGACTATGCCTACGAGGTCGTACGACGGCAGTCATGACGGTCTCATGCTGTACAACCTGCTCGCCTGCTACAGCCACATGCGCGACACGGCACAGCACCACTGGGCCAGCCGCTTTGTTGATTTTGTCCGGCAAATCAGTGGCTGAGACAAATACTATTGAAATACTTATAATGTGTCTTCAGGGACGGGTGTCAGATCTGTCCGGAAATATAATAATGCTCAACCGCAATGACGCTTTGTGCGCACGGGTACCGTCACACAAACACAACGATCCCTTGCGTCCTCCGCGGCAATGCGATGAGTTGTGTTAGTTCGGGAATTGACCAGAGGTTCATTGCATGATCACCATCACACCGGCCGCCGCAGACCAGATACGCACTTCTGCCGATCAGGGCGGGATGCAGGGCCTTGCCATGCGGATCGCGGCAAAGCGTGACCCGGATGGCAGCATTCACTACGGCATGGGCTTCGACGATAATGAACTCGACGGCGATATCCATGTTACCTCGGCAGGTATCGATGTGGTCATTTCAGACGCCAGCAAGATCCTGCTGGACGGCATGACGCTCGACTATGTGGAAATCGAGCCTGATACCTTCCAGTTTATTTTCATGAATCCGAACGACGTCAACTACGTGCCGCCGGAATAGATGAATATATCCCGACAGCCTCGCTGTCGCCCGCCATGAGCCAGTCAGCCGTCAAAGCGACCGTCATAAGCAATCAGCAGGACCCTCGCTTGCGCGGCCGCCTGCGCACCAGGCTGGCAGGTCTGCTGCTGCTGCTCGCCCTCGCCAGCCTGCTGTTCATGCTGGACAGCAGCGTCTTGCCGCCCGGACCGGGGCGAACACTGGTCGCGGTCATCCTGTTTAGCGGCGGGGCAATACTGACATTCTCGATCCTGGCCATGCTCCGCCAGCCTGCCACACAAGACAGGCGCCCTGCCTCCGCGGACCGGCGCATATCCCCGGCCGGCAATGCACATCCACCGGCTGCCGGCACGCTGGCCTCGCTCGAAGAAGACTCGCTGAAAATACTCTACGAAATCGTCGCCGGCATCAACACGGCACACAGTCTCGATGACCTGTTGACTCGTTTCCTCTATACCTTCAAGCGTTTTACACAGGCCCGCGCCGCTGCGATCTGGGTGGAAAACGACCAGCATGTTCCCGAACTCGCGGCCAGCAGCGGGATCGACGAGGCGCTGATACACCCGGACCGCCCGGACGTCAGGCGCTGCCTGTACGAGCGGGCCGCGACAGAGGGGAAGATATGGATCGAGGACAGCCTGGCGAAATGCGAGAAAATTGCCGGACACAGGTTCTTCGAGCAGGATGACATCGGGCTGATCTCGCTACCTATGCGCTACCGCGGGCGGGTCATCGGGGTTATCAACCTGTTCCTCGACAACGATATAATCGGCGGAGTCGACAGCATCAAACCGCTGCTGACGAGCATCGCCCACCACATCAGTATCGCCATCGAGAAATACCACGACGATGACGAGAGCCGGGAACACCTGGTCAAGGAGGAACGGATCCGTATCGCACATGAACTGCACGACTCGCTCGCGCAAAGCCTGGCGAGCCTGCGGCTGCAGGTCCGGGTGCTCGACGAAACCCTCCACCAGGGCGATGAATCGACCACCTGGCAGCAGCTCGAACGCATCGAGCACAGCCTGGACGAGGCAAATACCGAGTTGCGCGGGCTGATCGCGAATTTCCGGGCACCCTCCTCCAACCGGGGCCTGGTCGATGCCATCGAACAGCTCGTCAAACAGTTCAGGAACGAAACGCGCATACGCACCTACCTGCAGCGAGACTGTTCGCCCAGCTATTTCCCCAGGGAAACCGAAATCCAGATCCTGCGTATAATCCAGGAGGCGCTGTGGAATATCCGCAAACACAGCCAGGCCAAGACGGTACGTATACTGCTGCGGGACAACTCGGGCGGGCATTGCCATGTGCTGATCGAGGACGACGGTGTCGGCATCAACAAGCAGGTGTACGGTTCGCCCGGCGAGCATGTTGGCCTGACCATTATGCGCGAGCGTGCAACCAAGATCGGCGGTAAACTGAAAATCGAAAGCGAGCCCGGCGAAGGGACGCGCGTGGTACTCGAAATCAACAAACCGGATGAGAGCAAACCCGCATGAGTCTGAATATACTGCTTGTCGATGATCACACCCTGTTCCGGGAAGGCCTGGAGGGTCTGCTCAGTCGCAGAAACATCAATATCCTGGCGGCGGTCGGCAGCGGCCAGGAGGGCCTGCGGCTGGCTGCCGAACTCAAGCCCGATGTGGTACTGCTGGATATGCGCATGCCGGAAATGGACGGCATGGAAGTATTGCGGAAACTGCGCAAGAGCGGTTTTACCAATCCCGTCGCAATGCTGACCACCAGCAGTGACGAACGCGACCTGGTGGAATCATTGCGCAGTGGCGCACAGGGCTACCTGCTCAAGGACATGGAGCCCGACCAGCTGGTCCTCGCGCTGCGGGACATCGTGGCCGGCAAGACCGTGGTCGCCCCGGACCTGGCCCCGGTGCTGGCCCGCGTTGTCCAGGGCGACAGCATCGAGCCGGTCGAGGAAAGCCCGTTCGCCAAGCTGACACCGCGTGAAAACGAGATCCTGTCGCTGCTCGCCGAGGGGCAGAGCAACAAGGTCATCGCCAGGAACCTGGGCATCTCCGACGGTACCGTCAAGCTGCACGTCAAGTCCATCCTGCGCAAACTGGGTGTCCATTCCCGCGTCGAGGCAGCAGTCATCGCCGTCGAACAGGGCATGCGTACCGGGCGTGGCGGCGACCAGGATGGTTCTGCCTGACGGGATGCGTACGTGAAACGTTTTACCGACCTGGTTGCGGACTGCCTGGCGGAAATCACCGAGATATTCCCGTGGGATACCGACGAAATAGAGCGGGCGCAATCCCCTGCTCGTCGATATCCGTGAACAGAATGAATACGATGCAATGCATATCGAAGGTGCATTGCTTGTTCCGCGCGGCATCCTGGAATCATCCTGCGAATACAATTACGAGGACACCATCCGGGAACTCGTCGAGGCCCGCGAACGTGATGTCATCCTGGTTTGCCGTTCCGGAAACCGCAGCGTTCTGGCGGCCTATACCCTGCAGTTGATGGGATACAGCAGGGTGGCCTCGATGAAGACCGGGCTGCGTGGCTGGAATGACTATGAACTGCCGCTGGTCAATGCAAGCGGCAGGATGGTCCCGGTGGAAGTCGCCGATGAGTATTTCACCACCCGCCTGCGCCCGGACCAGGTGGAGCCGAACGGCTGATGAGCGTACTCGTACCGCAGGAACACAGCTTGCAGGCGAGATATTACTCGCGCAAAGCCGCCAAGGCGCAAAGAAAACAATAGCCACTGAGAATACAGAGAAAATTCATTGCTCTTCCACTGATCCTTGTCATCCCCGCACCCGCTTTCGCGGGCACAAGCTCCGGCGGGGATACAGTGCTGACCTGTTGCGCATCGATCCGGGACTGGATTCCCGCCTGCGCGGGAATGACAGGCGTCTTGTTTCAGTTTACGTAATTAATTTTTCCGTGTCCTTCCGTGGATTCCGTGGCGATTGTTTTTTTTCTTCGCGTCTGCAGGGCTGAAAACACCCTCACGAATAATGCTTGCGGTCGGCGCGGCGGCGCGTCGCCTGCTGGGTGACGACGCCCTCGATAGAGCGAAGATCGGGTATCTCGATGACCGCATGACCATCCTGCAGGGTTTTCAGATAGTACACACCTTCA
>CAMYKJ010000182.1 GCA_947258945.1 uncultured Ectothiorhodospiraceae bacterium | reverse complement strand
ACACGTACAGTCCCGGGACCGCCGACTGACACTGCGCCACAATCCGTCCGGCCGCCTGGTGAACATCACCGGCGAGCGGCTCATCCATGCGCATGGCCTGCCACCCCTCCCGCTGCGCGCCTGCCACGATGGCGTTCAGTGCCACCCGGTTGCTGCCAACGATACAATGTTCGATCACATCGGCAAACGCCTCCACCGCGGGGACGCGGTCGGTCAGCGCCTGCAGCCAGTCCGGCAGTGCGGGCAAGGCCGCTGTCCCCGACGGTGGCGGGTGCAGCAGACCGGAACCGATCACGCTGGCATCATCGCCCGGCACGTCCGACAGCAGCAGGACGCGGGTATCACGCTTACCGAGAAAGCGTCGTAACCGGCCGCACTTGATCTGCGATAACGCGCAACGCACGCGGTTTATCTGCATGATATCCAGACCGCTGCCGAGCAGCCAGTCATTCGCCGCCTGCAACTCCGCCGGACCGATACTCGCTTGCGGCACCTCGACCAGGCTGGACGTGCCACCGGAGATGAGAAACAGCAGCCGGTCATGGGCCGGCAGCGTGTCGAGAAATTCCAGCAGAGTTTGACCGGCCGCCAGACTGTCTGCAGCCGGCACCGGGTGATTGCCGCAGACATGGCACCGGGTGATTGCCGCAGACATGCCGAATGCGACTGTCGGCGGGCTGGCACGCCTGCTCCTCACCGGCCGGGCTGATAATCAGCCCGCTACGGATAGCGTCCTGCAGGACGTCCACGGCACCCGCCATCATGGCACAGGCTGCCTTGCCGATGGCGATGACGGCGCTCTCGCCAGTCCGGGCGCTGGCCTGCAGGTATTGTGCGACACAGCGCCTGCCATGCACCGCCTGCAGGGCCTCCCGGAACAGCGCTTCGACCAGCGCCCGGGCGTGCCTGACCTCACTCACCGCCACCGGCACACCATCGGCTGACTGCCGTGAGTGGCAGCCGCTATCAGGAACGCACGGCCGCCAGGCCGCGCTCGAGATCACGCTGCAGGTCAGCGACCGACTCGAGCCCGACGGCCAGGCGTACCAGGCCGTCGGCGATGCCGGCATCCGCGCGCTGCTCCGGCGTCAGGCGTCCATGCGTGGTCGATGCCGGGTGGGTGATCGTACTCTTGGCATCACCCAGGTTGGCGGTAATGGAAAATACGCGTACGGCATCGATCAGCGACCAGGCCGCCGGTTGCCCGCCCTTGAGCTCGAAGGAAACGATGCCGCCGTAGCCGCTCTGCTGCCGGCCGGCCAGTGCGTGCTGCGGATGGCTGGCCAGCCCCGGGTGATAAACCCGTGCCACCGCCGGCTGCTGCTCAAGCCATTGAGCCAGTACCAGCGCACTGTCACTGTGGGCCCGCATGCGCAGGGACAGGGTCTCCAGCCCCTTGAGGAAGACCCAGGCATTGAACGGGCTCATGCTCGGACCGGCGGTGCGCAGGAAGCCGTAGACCTCCTTGCCGACGTGCTCCGCATCCCCGACCACCGCACCCCCGATGCAGCGCCCCTGCCCGTCCAGGTACTTGGTGGCCGAATGAATGACGATATCCGCGCCCAGGGCAAGCGGCTGTTGCTGCGCCGGCGTGCAAAAACAGTTGTCCACCACCAGCAGGGCGTCGCCGGCATGCGCCAGCCTGGCCAGGATCTTGATATCGGCGAGCGCCGTGAGCGGGTTGGAGGGCGTCTCGAGGAACAGCAGGCGGGTTGCGGGACGCATGGCCGCCTCCCATTCCTGCGGCTGATCCAGTGCGACAAAGGTGGTTTCGATGCCGAAGCGCGCCAGGTAGGTGCCAAACAGTACCGTCGTCGTGCCGAAGATGCTGCGGGAAGACACGATATGATCACCGCTCTTCAGCAGGCCCGCACAGGTCGCCAGGATAGCGGCCATGCCCGAGGCGGTCGCCACGCAGCTCTCCCCGCCTTCGAGGGAGGCAAGCCGGGCCTCGAAGGTACGCACCGTCGGGTTGGTGAAACGCGAATAGATGTTGCCGGGCTGCTCGCCCGAGAAGCGCGCCGCCGCCTCGGCCGCACTGCCGAACACATAGCTCGAGGTCGGGAAAATAGCTTCGGAATGCTCGCCCTCGCCCGTGCGCTGCTGGCCACTGCGTACCGCGCGGGTCGCGAAATCGAATTCATCGTATGACATGGCTGCTCCCCTGTCCGCTCCGCCTGCGGACACAAAAAAACCCGCTTCCAGACATGCGAAAGCAGGTGCAGTCGCTTTAGCTGGATTTATCAGGCGCCCGCAAGCTGAAATCAAATCGGCGCATTTCCATCGAGACTAGTCGAGTGTCCCCGGGCTGTCAACTGAACACGTTCAGGCCGTGTTGTGTAAATTAATCCCCTCGTCGTCCTTGTCACGCCGGTCTTTCTTCGCCGCATCGTTGCGGGATGACTGCAGCGCGTTCAGATAGTCGCCGCTGACATCACCGGTAATGTATTCGCCGGTAAAGACCGATGCATCGAACTGCCTGATGTCCTTGTTCCATTTGCCGACCGCCTTTACCAGGTCGTCCATGTCCTGGAAGACCAGCCAGTCCGCACCGATTTCGCTGCCGACTTCCTCTTCGCTGCGTCCGGACGCGATCAGTTCCGTGCTGCTCGGCATATCGATGCCGTAGACGTTCTGGTAACGCACCGGCGGGGCGGCCGATGCGAAATACACTTTCCTGGCCCCGGCCTCGCGCGCCATGTCGATGATCTGGGAAGACGTGGTGCCGCGTACAATGGAATCGTCGACCAGCAGGACGTTCTTGCCCCTGAATTCCAGATCGATGGCATTGAGCTTCTGGCGCACGGATTTCTTGCGCTGCTGCTGGCCCGGCATGATGAAGGTGCGGCCGATATAGCGGTTCTTGATGAAACCTTCCCGGTACTTGACGCCGAGTTTGTTCGCCAGCTGCAGGGCCGATGTGCGGCTGGTGTCCGGTATCGGTATGACGACATCGATATCATGATCCGGACGGATACGACGGATCTTGTCCGCCAGCTTGTCGCCCATCCTGAGGCGCGCCTTGTAGACCGAGATATTGTCGATGATGGAATCGGGCCGCGCGAGATAGACGAACTCGAATATGCACGGCGACAGGCTGGTCTGTTCGGCGCACTGCTGCTTGTGCAGTTTTCCGTCGAGGGTCACATACACGGCCTCGCCCGGCGCCACATCACCGATCAGTTCGAAACCAAGCACGTCAAGCGCAACGCTCTCGGAAGCCATTATGTAGTCCGTGCCTGTGGACGTTTCACGTTTGCCGTAAACAACCGGACGAATACCGTGCGGATCACGGAAGGCAACCACGCCATAGCCGGTGATCATGGCCACGGCCGCATAGGCGCCGCGGCAGCGTTTGTGCACGCCGCTGATGGCCCGAAACACGTCGTCGACCTCCATCCTGAGCTTGCCCTGCTGCTGCAGCTCGTGGGCAAACACATTCAGCAGCACCTCTGAATCCGAGTCTGTATTGATCTGGCGCTGCCAGGCTGATGCCGTAGGGCGAATTGACGTAGAAGGGTTGTGCCTCGGCGGAACTTTCGCAGCCGGCCGTCGGGTAGCGCACATGACCGATGCCCATATTGCCATGCAGGCGCAGCATGTGCCGGGTATGGAACACATCACGCACCAGGCCGTTGTTCTTGCGCAGGTGCAGTCGTTGACCGTCGCTGGTGATGATGCCTGCAGCATCCTGCCCGCGGTGCTGCAATACGGTCAGGCCGTCATACAGCGACTGGTTGACAGGACTGCGGGCAACGATGCCGATAATGCCGCACATATGCTAGACCGCCAATGACCGCCGGGAATTCAGGCGTAGGTGATATTGTCCGCAATCTCGCCCGGCAGAAAACTGCGCATCCACAGGGCGAACTCTTCAAAATAACCGAGGAATTGTGAATCCTGCCACCAGGGATCCTGCGGGAATGGCGTCAGCCCGCCCAGCAGTACCAGGATAACGACAATCACGCCGCCACGCGCAACTCCGAAGACCACACCGAGCAGCTTGTCGGTACCCGTCAGGCCGGTGCGTGAAACGAGTTTCCCGGCCAGGTAATTCACAACGGCGCCGAGCAGCAGGACGCAGACGAACAGGATACCGAATGCGGGAAACAGACTAAGGATCGCTGACAGTGCGATCAGCGCAATTATCACCACATCAATCCAGGCAATCGCCATATCCACCTCAAAAGACCCGCTAACCGGTTGTACAAATGGGAATGAGTATTAATTCTAGCAGATATCTTTCCCGCCCGGCCATGCAATTATCCATCCCCGGACTCGCCGATTTCGATGACGATACCCTTGAGTTTCTCGCTGTCGGCGAGTTTCTGCTGCAATTTCTCCGCCTCTGGACGTGTGTGCGAAGGCCCGACCAGCACACGGTAGCCGGTGCCTTGCCCGGTCTTGACCGTGTGCAGATGGGCATCCATGCCTGCATCGCCGAGACGGTCGCGCAGACGGCTGGCATTATCAGACTGGCTGAAGCTGCCGACCTGTACATACCAGCCGTTTGCCAGTGTTTGCTGGCGCTTCGTTGCCGGCGGCGGCGCTTGCGCCTGCACGACCGGTTCGGGCACAGGCGGTGGCACCGGCGGTGGTGCAGGCACTGAATCGGCAGTCATCTCGTCGTCGGGCTGTTCAGTGCGCGTCGGTGTTACCGGCGCGGGAATCGGCAGTTCTTCCGGGGCGCGGTAATCCAGTCCAGGGGGCTCGGGGATGGTGTGATCCCGTGGCGTCCATTCATCGCGGGGACCCTCCAGGATCACCGGAATGAAAATCACCGCCAGCGATACGATTACAACGGCCCCCGTGAGGCGTTGCTTCAGTTGTTGATCCATTGACACTCCGGTGTTGTTGCAGGCGTTTCATCTGCAGCTTGCGAGCGAATGAAACTATACCTGACTTGCCAGTGCCGCCGCCACGGTCAGAAACGAGCCGGTCACCACGATACGGTCGCCGTGACCGGCGCA
>CAMYKJ010000181.1 GCA_947258945.1 uncultured Ectothiorhodospiraceae bacterium | reverse complement strand
TCGCCTTTGCCAGCCTGTTTGCCATGGCCCAGGTGCCGCCGCGCCTGCTGCTGCGCATGACGCCCTGGGCGTTCATGGTGGGTGTACTGTTCCTGGTCGCGGTACTGCTTGGCGGCGAGAGCAGTGGCGGTGCGCAGCGCTGGCTGAACCTTTATATTGTCCGCTTCCAGCCATCCGAGATCATGAAACTGGCCGTACCCATGATGGTTGCCTGGTACCTGGCGGAGGCGCGCCTGCCGCCAAATAGCTGGCGGTTGCTCACCGCCGCGGTGCTGATTGCCGTACCCATGCTGATGATCGCCAAGCAACCAGACCTCGGCACGGCCCTGTTGATCGCAAGCTCCGGTTTCTTCGTGGTATTTCTTGCCGGCCTGCAGTGGCGACTGCTGGGCTTCTTCGCCGTGCTGGTGACGGCCGCGGCACCGGCCATCTGGCACTTCATGCACGACTACCAGCGACAGCGCGTGATCACCCTGCTGAATCCGGAAAGCGACCCGCTGGGTTCCGGCTACCATATCATCCAGTCGAAAATCGCCATTGGCTCCGGCGGCCTGTACGGCAAGGGCTGGATGAACGGCACCCAGTCGCAGCTGGACTTCCTGCCGGAACGCTCAACGGACTTCATCTTTGCCGTGCTCGGCGAGGAATTCGGCCTGCTTGGCATCCTCGTGCTGTTTACGTTCTATATCTTCATCGTGGTGCGCGGCATCGTGATCTCGATCCAGGCACAGGACACCTACACACGGCTGCTTGCCGGGAGCCTGTCGATGACCTTCTGTGTCTATTTCATGATCAATACCGGCATGGTCACCGGGCTGCTGCCCGTGGTGGGCCTGCCACTGCCGCTGATCAGCTACGGCGGTACGTCGATCGTGACACTGATGGCGGGCTTCGGCATCCTCATGTCCATACAGACACACCGGAAACTGTTGGCCGCGTAAAATACCATCGTCAATGTTAAAATCCCGGCATACAACACTCGTTGAGGAACAGGACCGATGCAGTTCACGGCTTTGATTATCGCAATTCTCGCAACCACACTGGCGGGCTGCGCCCCGGTTCAGGCCAAGTCGGACCGGCCGAACTACGGCAACAACGACCAGGCCCGCTCGTTCATCGACGGCATGGTGGAACAGCACGGTTTCAGCCGTGCCGAACTGCAGAACCTGTTCAGCCAGGCAGAACGCCGCGAAGATATCCTGGAACTGATAAGCAAACCGGCGGAGAAAAAGCTGCGCTGGTTCGAATACCGCAAAATCTTTCTCACCCGTAACCGCATCGACGGCGGCGTCTCTTTCTGGAAACAGCATGCCGACATACTCGAGCGTGCCCGGGAGGAATACGGTGTCGACCCGCAGGTGATCGTGGCCATCATCGGCGTCGAGACCCGCTACGGCGGCAATACCGGGCGGCACCGGGTACTGGATGCCCTGTCCACACTGGCCTTTGATTACCCGCCGCGCAGCAAGTTCTTTACCGGTGAACTTGAACAGTACCTGCTGCTGGCGCGCGAAGAGAATATTGACCTGCTGACAACCACCGGCTCCTATGCCGGCGCCATGGGCTATGGCCAGTTCATACCCAGCAGCTACCGGAATTATGCCGTGGACTTCAGCGCCGACGGCAGACGTGATCTGTGGAACAGCCCGCAGGACATCATTGGCAGCGTGGCCAACTATTTCCGCGCACATGGGTGGCAGCACGGTCAACCGGTTGCGACGCTGGCACAGGTAACCGGGGATGACTTTCACAGCGTACTCAAGCTCGGGTACAAACCGAACACCGTGCTGGATGCATTGCGTCATGACGGGATTACACCGGTTGGCGACTACCCGGATGACCTGGTGGCTGCGCTGATCAAGTTCGACCAGGAGCATGGCCCCGAGTACTGGCTGGGATTCAATAATTTCTACGCCATAACCCGTTACAATCACAGCCCGCTGTACGCCATGGCGGTCTACCAGCTGAGCGAGGAAATACGTTCCGCCTATGAGTCGCGGCAGCTGGATGGGTAGGGTGTACTTCGTTCACCGGGACCGGTGCGTTGAACGCAACCCGCCTGCTGAGTTAGAGTGAGCCATGGAGTGCGTATGAACCACCTTGCCAGCAACACCAACATGAAGCTGATACGACGAACCGGCTGTATCCTGCTGGTGGCCGGTCTGGCGGCCTGCTCTTCACAGCGATCGTTCGAGCCGCGCGACGCCGCACCCGCCAACCCACGTGATGTTTCCGCCGTCCAGAACGCAGTACCGCGCATGGAACCGCGCAGTCGCTATGGCAATCCGCAGTCCTATGTCGTCTACGGCAAGCGCTATTACACACTGAATTCCAGCGCGGATTACCGGGAAACGGGACATGCCTCCTGGTATGGCACCAAGTTCCACGGACGGCGCACATCCAGCGGCGAACCATACGACATGTACGCCATGACCGCGGCACACAAGACGCTGCCATTGCCCTGTTATGTCGAAGTCACCAACCTTGCCAACGGCCGCACGGTGATAGTCCGGGTGAATGACCGCGGACCGTTCCACAACGGTCGCATTATTGACCTGTCGTATGCAGCGGCCGTGAAACTCGGCATGCTCGGCAAGGGGACCGCCCGGGTGGAGGTGCGCGCCATTGATCACGGCGGGCCCGCTGCACCACCCGAACCGGCACCGCTACAGGCCTTTGTCCCCCCGGCGCCTGCCGGTGAGGCCCCGGTATTCCTGCAGGTCGGCGCCTTCTCAAACCGTGACAATGCGGAGCGCCTGCGGCGCAACATCGAGGGACAGGACGTCGGCGCAGTCAGGATTGTGGAGACGGACACCGACAGGGGCACCTTCTTCAGGGTGCAGGTCGGCCCGCTGAACGACAGCGGTGAGGCTGATCGCGTCGCACAGGTACTCAAACCGTTTGGTGTCAGTGCCGCCCGCACCCGGATCGACTAGTAACCGGCCGGTCGTTGCATTGCAGCCCGCACATGCGGACAATGCATGCCATTCAGGCCCCTTTGTATGACAGGAA
>CAMYKJ010000180.1 GCA_947258945.1 uncultured Ectothiorhodospiraceae bacterium | reverse complement strand
CAGTCTGTCGGGCGGTGAACGCAGGCGGGTGGAAATCGCACGCGCCCTGGCAGCTGATCCGCGTTTCATCCTGCTCGATGAACCGTTTGCCGGCGTCGACCCGATCTCGGTGGTCGACATCCAGCACATTATCGAGCATCTGAGCAAACGCGGGATCGGCGTGCTGATCACCGACCATAATGTCCGTGAAACGCTCGGCATCTGCCACCATGCCTATATCCTGAGCGAGGGACGCATCATCGCCGCCGGCCAGCCGGCAAGCATCCTCGCCGACCAGCAGGTGCGCGACGTTTACCTGGGCAGCAAATTCAGACTTTAATAGACAATCGTTAACGAATATTGCCTGGATGGCACGGATCATGCACTATAGTATTAGTTATGACACGGATCGTTCCACGCACCGTTAACTGATTAATTAATGAAGCAATCTCTGCAACTTAAGCTCGGTCAGCACCTGACCATGACCCCGCAGCTGCAGCAGGCTATTCGCCTGCTGCAGCTTTCCACGGTCGAACTGCAGAGCGAGGTACAGGAGGCCCTGGACACCAATCCCATGCTGGACCAGGATGACGGCACCGGCAGCGAGGCAACCGAAACGAACGAGACCACCCAGGCAGCCGACGAGGCAGCACGGGACGGTGCCGTACAGGCCGAGAGTGAAAACGAGACCATTCCGGACGACCTGCCGACCGACAGCAACTGGGACGATGTGTTCGACACCGGCGCCACCAGCTACAGTGCGCCGGACACGTCCGGTACCCGCGATATCATGGAAACCGTTACCGTCAGCGGAGACGGGCTGCACGAGCACCTTGCCTGGCAGGTCGAGCTGACGAATTTTTCCGCAACCGACCGGCTGATCGCCCATACCGTTATCGACTCTATCGACGACGATGGCTACCTGCAGGTCACGATGGAAGACCTCCACAATCTGCTCGACGGCGAACCGCCCATCGAGCTCGACGAGATCGAAGCGGTCATTCACCGCATCCAGCAACTCGACCCGATCGGGGCATGCGCGCGCAACCTGCAGGAAAGCCTGCAACTGCAACTGCAGCACTACGATCCCGATACGCCCTGGTTGCATGAAGCCAGGACACTGATTCGCGATTACTTCAACCTGCTGTGCAACCGGGACTACGCCCAGCTGACGCGAAAAATGAAACTGGATACCGCGGCACTGCAACAGGTCATCGAGCTGGTGCAATCCCTCAACCCGAGGCCCGGCGCACAGTTCAATAACACCGAACCCGAATACATCGTGCCCGATGTTTTCGTCGTCAGGAAGAACGGCAAGTGGGTAGTTGAGCTGAACACCGACTCCCTGCCGAAACTGCGCATCAACTCGATGTATGCGAACATGGTCAAGCGCGGCAGCAACAGCAAGGACAACAACTACATGCGCGATAACCTGCAGGAGGCGCGCTGGTTCCTGAAAAGCCTGCAAAGCCGTCACGAGACACTGCTCAAGGTTGCCAGCACCATCGTCGAGCGCCAGCAGGGGTTTTTCGATTACGGCGAAGAGGCCATGAAGCCCATGGTCCTGCGCAGCATCGCGGAAACGATCGAGATGCACGAGTCCACCGTATCGCGCGTCACCACGCGCAAGTACATGCATACCCCGCGGGGTATCTTCGAGTTCAAGTTCTTTTTTTCCAGCCACGTCGCCACGGAAACCGGCGGCGAATGTTCTGCGACCGCGATCAGGGCCATCATCAAGAAGCTGGTTGCCGCGGAGAACCCGGCTAAACCACTGAGTGACAGCAAGATGGCAAACGTGCTGGCTGATCAGGGCATCAAGGTCGCCCGCCGCACCATCGCCAAGTACCGTGAGTCACTCTCGATTTCACCATCCAATGAACGCAAACGACTGGCATAGGCCGGCAAACAGGAGCGTTACCATGCAAATAAACCTGACCGGAAACCACGTTGACCTGACTGATCCCCTGCGCAACTATGTCCATACCAAGATGGAGCGCCTGGAACGTCATTTCGATATCGTCCAGAATATCCACATCGTGCTGAGCGTCGAGAAGCTGCGTCACAAGGCAGAAGCCACCCTGCACATCAACGGCGGCAACCTGTTTGCCGACTCGGTACAGGCAGATATGTACGCGGCCATCGATGCCATGACGGACAAGCTGGAGCGGCAGGTAAAGAAACAGAAGGAAAAGATGACCGACCATCACCGCAGCGAGGGATCGATTGCCCGTGACCTTTAAACCCGAACGTGCGACAGGCCGAATGCCTGTCGCACATTCGTACACAACGAACCAGCCATGAACATCACCAGTTTACTGTCACCTGACCGGGTCGTCCGTCGCGACGATATCGGCAGCAAGAAACGCCTGCTCGAATTGCTTGCCGAGCTGCTCGGCAGCAGCTCCCAGCAGCTTCCCCAGCAGGAAATCTTCGACTCGCTGATCAACCGTGAAAAACTCGGCAGCACCGGTCTCGGCAAGGGCGTGGCGCTGCCGCACGGCCGACTGGCCGCCCTGCAGGAACCGGTCTGTGCATTTATCCGCGTCGACCCCCCGATCGACTTCGATGCCACCGACGGACAGCCAGTCGACCTGGTTTTCTCGCTGCTGGTCCCCGAAGACTCGACCGAGGAACACCTGCAGGTCCTGTCGACCATCGCCGAGATCTTCAGTGACCCCGGCATCTGCAGCGCCCTGCGCCAGTGCCAGTCGGACAAGTGCCTGCTCGATCTGCTGACCCAGCGGGATAGTCGGAAAATTTCTGCATGAGCACGACCCTGGACACGAAAACACTGTTTTCGGCCCTGCATAACAAGCTCGGGCTAACGTGGATCAGCGGCCAGGAACTGCAGGACAATCCGGTACACACCGTTGACGAGGACGGCAGGGAAACCTCGCTGGTTGGCCACCTGAACCTGATCAGCCAGCACCGCATACAGATCCTGGGAACGCAGGAACTGGACTACCTGGACAGCCTGAAAAAGAATTCCCGCAACGACGCCATTAACCAGCTGTTTTCCGGCACGTCACGCCTGGTTATCGTCACCCA
>CAMYKJ010000179.1 GCA_947258945.1 uncultured Ectothiorhodospiraceae bacterium | reverse complement strand
TTGCTATCATCGCTGACATGAAGCTGATACGAACGACTGGCTGCATTCTGCTGGTGGCCGGTCTGACGGCCTGCTCTTCACAGAAGCTGATCGAGCCGCGTGACGCCGCACCCGTCAACCCGCGTGATGTTTCAGCCGTCCAGAACGCAGTACCGCGCATGGAACCGCGCAGTCGCTATGGCAATCCGCAATCCTATGTCGTCTACGGCAAGCGCTATTACACGCTGAATTCCAGCGCGGATTACCGGGAAACGGGACATGCCTCCTGGTATGGCACCAAGTTCCACGGACGGCGCACGTCCAGCGGCGAACCTTACGACATGTACGCGATGACCGCGGCGCACAAGACGCTGCCATTGCCCAGTTATGTCGAAGTCACCAATCTTGCCAACGGCCGCACGGTGATTGTCCGGGTGAATGACCGCGGACCGTTCCACAACGGCCGCATCATTGACCTGTCCTATGCAGCGGCCGTGAAACTCGGCATGCTCGGCAAGGGGACCGCCCGGGTGGAGGTGCGCGCCATCAATCCGGGCGGGCCCGCCGTTCAACCCGATCCGGCTCCGCTACAGGCCTTTGTCCCGCCGGCGTCTGCCGGTGAGGCCCCGGTATTCCTGCAGGTCGGCGCCTTCTCAAACCGCGACAATGCGGAGCGCCTGCGGCGCAACATCGAGGGACAGGACATCGGCGCGGTCAGGATCGTGGAGACCGCCACCGACAAGGGCACCTTCTTCAGGGTGCAGGTCGGCCCGCTGAACGACAGCGGTGAGGCCGATCGCGTCGCACAGGCACTCAAACCGCTTGGCGTCGGCGCCGCCCGCACACGGATCGACTAGTAACCGGCCGGCCGTTGCATTGCAGCCCGCACATGCGGACAATGCAGGCCATTCAGGCCCTTTTATATAACAGGAAAATCATGCACAAGCCTTTGTTTTATCTGGTCTTAACCCTATTTTTCACAGCATTTTTCAGCGCCGCCCAGGCCGCCCCCCTGCCCATCCCGAAAGCCCCGTCGACCGGCGCAAAGGCGTTTGTCATCATGGACTTCGACAGCCAGCGCGTGATCGCCGAGCAGAAGTCGGATGAGTCGGTGGAACCGGCCAGTATCACCAAGCTGATGACCGCCTACGTGGTGTTCAATGAACTCGCCTCCGGCAACATCGCGCTGACCGACCTGGTGACGATCAGCGAGAAGGCCTGGCGCACGCCCGGTTCACGCATGTTCGTCGAGGTCGGCAAGCAGGTTTCCGTGCAGGACCTGCTGCTTGGCATGATCGTGCAGTCCGGCAACGATGCCACCGTGGCACTGGCCGAGTATATCGCCGGCAGCGAGGAGACCTTTGCCGCGCTGATGAACAAGATCGCAGAAGAGATCGGCCTCAAGGGCAGCCACTTCGTGAACTCCACCGGCCTGCCCGACGAGAATCACCACATGACGGCCTGGGACATCGCCCGCCTGGCAAGCCCCGTCATCGAGCGTCACCCGGAATACTACAAGTGGTACTCGCAGAAGGAATATACCTTCAATGACATCACGCAATACAACCGCAACAAACTGCTGTGGCGCGACGACAGCGTGGACGGCATCAAGACCGGTCATACCGACTCTGCCGGCTACTGCCTGGTCACGTCGGCAAAAAAAGACAACATGCGGCTGATTACCGTGGTGCTGGGCACTGGCAGCGAGAATGCACGCGCCGACGCCAGCCAGGCGCTGCTGAACTATGGATTCCGTTTCTTCGAGACGCACAAGCTGTACGATGCCGGCACCTCACTGGCCAGTTCGCGCATCTGGAAAGGCAGCAGCGACTCTGTGCCGCTGGGCCTCGACCGTATCCTGTACGTCACCATCCCGCGCGGCCAGTATGAAGCGCTGGATGCATCGATGAAAATCGACAACCGCATCATGGCACCGGTCAGCGCCGGCACACCGCTCGGCAGCGTGCAGGTCCGTCTCGGCGAAGACATCGTGGCCGAGCAGCCGCTGGTCAGCCTGCAGGATGTTGCCGAGGGATCTTTCTGGCAACGCATTACCGACGAAGCCCTGCTGTACTTCGAATAGACGACTTCCCGGTGGACACAGCCTATCTCAATGGCAGCTTCCTGCCGCTTGCAGAGGCACAGGTCCCGGTACTCGACCGCGGCTTCCTGTTCGGCGATGGCGTCTACGAGGTCATTCCCGTCTACGGCGGACGCCTGTTTCGCCTGCCCCATCACCTCAGGCGCCTGAAAAACAGCCTGGCGGGGCTGCGCATGCCGAATCCCATGAGCGACGCCGAATGGGAAACGATGCTCGCCGAACTGGTTGCGCGTAACGACGGCACTGACCAGGCCGTGTACCTGCAGGTCACGCGCGGCGTCGCGGCAAAACGCGATCATGCCTTCCCGGAGGTTGTCCGGCCAACCGTGTTTGGCATGAGCAACGCAGTGAGCGTCAACCGCGAAACTGCCGCTGAGCAGGGCATCAAGGCGATTACACTCGACGACATCCGCTGGTCGCTGTGCAACATCAAGGCCATCACACTGCTGCCCAACGTGTTGTTGCGCCAGCAGGCCATCGAGGCGGATACCGCCGAGGCCATTCTCATCAACAATGACCTGGCCATCGAGGGTGCGGCCAGCAACCTGTTTACCGTCAGGAATGGCCTGTTGATCACGCCACCGAACAGCAACGCCCTGTTGCCTGGCATCACCCGCGACCTGGTGCTGGAACTGGCCGCCAACCACGGCATTCCCTTCCGCGAGGCTGATATCCCGGCCAGTGACCTCTACAGCAGCGATGAAATCTGGCTTACCAGTTCCACACGCGAAATCTCGCCGGTCATCCAGCTCAACAGTACACCGGTTGGCGAGGGCAAACCGGGGCCACTGTGGCACAGGATGATTGTGCTGTATCGGGAGTATACGGATGCAGTCCGGCGTGGCGAGGCCAGCTGATACGCACAATTTAACAAGTCAATGGCTGCCAGCATGACGCTCGATGCCTTTATCCGTCAGCTTGAGTCTACGCCGGACAGTATCGCGTTCGACCAGACCATCAGCCTCATCGACTCACTGTACG